>NZ_JAUBRM010000007.1:0-72303 GCF_036701905.1 Microcoleus sp. MON2_D5 | reverse complement strand
CTTGGGCTAATCGAGGCGATGTACTAAACAACCTCAAACGCTACGATGAAGCTTTAGAATCTTACGATCAGGCGATCAAACTAGATGCCAATTATAAGTGGGCTTGGGCTAATCGAGGCGATGTACTAAACAACCTCAAACGCTACGATGAAGCTTTAGAATCTTACGATCAGGCGATCGAACTTGATGCCAATGATCAGTGGGCTTGGTGTAAGCGAGGTTACATTCTGGGAAAACAAGGCTATTTTCTAGGCAAACAAGAATATTGCGAAGAAGCGCTACTTTCCTTCAACAAGATGATTGAAGTGGATGAGCAAAATGACACTGCTTGGAATAATCGAGGCTGGGTACTGTGCCGACTTGGGCGATATGACCAAGCACTAATATCCCTCGAAAAAGCGATCGAACTCGGTTTTCCAAATTGGTATGCCTTTTTCAACCGCGCTGAGTCTTTACTAGCGCTGAATCAATGGGATGAAGGTATTACAGCCTTAGACGATGCGATCGATCGCTTTACTCAAGCGGACATGACAGAAATCGACAACACAGAAGCGATCGTCCGCAATTTATTCAACAACAGCAGCGATATCGCAATATGCAAAACGCGCATTAAAACACTAATCGAACTTTACAACAAGCACGATGTCATCTCAGTTTTAGGACAAGGAATTGTGCGAAATATCCCCGCGCTAATGTCAGAAATGGTAAGCGCCAAAGCCGCCCGCACTTGGTTAGAATTGTGGCAAGAACTAACCAGCAACTACGAACAATTCCAAATTCCCATCCGCCTGCTGAATGCGGCTGTCCGCTATAAGGAAACAAAGGGCGACCGACGAGTTTTGCTAGAACTTCCCATAGAAGAACGCAATTTATTAGAACCATTGGTGTCAACAAAACCAGAACAAGCTGAAAACTAAACTAGCTAGAATTTAGATAAGCAGCTATTTACCCTATACACTTAACATTGTGTAAGTCCTTTTATGTAATATGTTATGCAAAATCCCCGCCAAATAGCTTTTCTCGCACTCCGCGAAGTCCACCGCCGCGGTGCATTCGCAGATGCCGCACTCGATCGCGCTTTCGGCAATTCTCAACTCAACGACCTCGATCGGCGTTTAGTCACAGAATTAGTTTACGGTAGTGTCAGGAGAATGCGAGCGATCGACTTCATCATCGACAAACTAGCAACAAAGAAATCCTCCCAACAACCACCCGAACTCCGCACCATCCTACATTTAGGGTTATATCAACTCGAATATCTCAACCAGATTCCCCCATCCGCCGCCGTCAACACCACCGTTCAACTAGCAAAAGAAAACGGATTTTCAGGACTCAGCAGTTTTGTCAACGGTTTGTTGCGCCAATACATCCGTTTAACAGATAACGACTTAAACCCATTAACAGTTACTAATTATAAATCAACCGTTGAACGCCTAGGAATTTTGCACAGCTTCCCCGAATGGCTGGTAAAATTGTGGATCGAACAAATAGGCGAAACCGAAACCGAACAACTCTGTGAATGGTTCAACCAATCTCCCACAATCCACCTGAGAATCAATCCTTTAAAAAGCTCGATCGCCGAAATTGAAGCTGCCTTCAAAACCCACAACATCTCAACTAGCAGAATCCCCAACTTGCCACAAGCTTTAAGACTAAATGGCAGCATCGGCGCAATTCAAAACCTCCCCGGATATAGCGAAGGTTGGTGGACAATCCAAGACAGCAGCGCTCAATTAGTCACCCATTTACTAGGGCCCCAGCCAGGGGAAACCATTATCGACGCCTGCGCCGCACCGGGGGGAAAAACCACCCACAGCGCCGAATTAATGCAGGATGAAGGCACTATTTATGCCTGCGACAAAACCGCCAGCAGACTCAAAAAACTTAAAGAAAATGCAGACAGACTCCAGATGAAATCCATTAAAATTCATACCGGAGACAGCCGCCATTTCCCAGAGTTTGTTAACCTTGCAGACAGAGTTTTACTAGACGCACCTTGTTCTGGCCTCGGAACCCTCCACCGCCGCGCCGACGCCCGCTGGCATCACACGCCCGAAAACATTCAACAACAATCTCAACTGCAATCGGAATTACTAGCAAATGCAGCGACATTTGTCAAGTCCGGCGGCGTATTAGTTTATGCAACTTGCACAATTCATCCCTTGGAAAATGAAACAGTTATTCGATCGTTCTTAGACAGCAATCCTCACTGGCAAATAGAACTGCCAACAATTGATTTACCCGTACAGCCATCACCCGAAGGATGGGTGAAAGTTTGGCCCCACAGACATCACATGGACGGCTTTTTTATGGTGAGGCTAAAGCACTTGAAAAATCAGTAAACTCCTTACTCCAAACCGATAGCTTAATATCCCGGTTCTTGATAAGCAGGCTCTTCATAAGCAGGCTCTTGATAAGCAGGTTCTTGATAAGCAGGCTCTTGATAAGCCGGCTCTTGATAAGCCGGCTCTTGCGGTGGGTAATACTTCGGTTGAGGATTAGGATTGTACGGTACGATCGCACCATCCTCATTCACAATCATCCCCCGAATAATCCTCTTAGGCTCCACCGGTTTTGCCTTAATACTGCCTTTGCGGCCCTCCAACTCCGGCAACTTTGGAAACTTCTCAACCGGCATTCCCTTAACAGCTTGACTCATAAAATCGCGCCAATTGTAAGCCGCCGTACCGCTAGTTCCCCAGGTGGGATAATTGTCATCATTCCCCAACCAAACGCCAGTCACCACCTGCGGAATGTAACCAATAAACCACAAATCCCGCACGTTTTCCGAAGTACCAGTTTTGCCTGCTACAGCGCGATCGTTTAAAGCAGCAGGCCCCCCCGTACCGTCTTGCACAACGCCCTCCAACATCCAAGTAGTAATCGCAGCACTATCCTTATCCAAAACCCGCTTCGGTTTAAAATTAGCCTGATAAATCACATCTCCCCGCTGATTAATCACCCGCTTAATTCCGTGGGCTTCAATAAAATTCCCTTGCGAGGCTAAAGTACCGTAAGCATTGGTTAACTCCAGCAAGTTTACCTCCGAAGAACCCAAAGCCAGGGAATAAATCGGACTCAATTTCGATTTAATTCCCATATCGTGGGCTAATTTGATCGCCGGTTCAAAGCCCACATCCATCAACACCTTCACAGCTACGACATTCACCGAACGCGTCAAAGCATCAGACATCGATCGCCAACCGCTAAATTTTTTGCCATAATTATTCGGTTGATAGCCGTCGATAATAATTGGTTCGTCTTCGTAACCGTCATAGGGAGAAAAACCAGCCGCCATCGCCGCGGCATAAACCAACCCTTTAAACGTCGATCCGGGCTGCCGCAAAGCCTGCGTAGCGCGATTAAATTGACTTTCCTTAAAATTTCCACCTCCTACCAGGGCTTTAACTTCCCCAGTCTTAGTGTCCATAGAAACTAAAGCGGCCTGTTCAAAACCCTGACGGCTGCCATCAACTTCGATCGCATTTTTAACAACCTGTTCCGCTATTTTCTGCCACTTCAAATCCACCGTCGTCTCAACAGTCAAGCCGCCAGCTTCCAAAGCATCCTGAGAAACATAGCGCGGCAATTCCTTCCGAATGTAACTAGCAAAATAAGGCGCGACTACTTTAAATCGCTTCGGCGCACTTGGTTTAACCGCAATAGGTTGCGCCATCGCCTGCTTCGCCTCAGCCTCTGTAATTACCTTCGCTTCCTGCATTTGTTGCAGCACAAGATTGCGGCGTTTCTTAGCCATATCCGGATTAACCAAAGGCGAATATTCGCTCGGTGCCGGCGGCAAACCGGCCAAAGTTGCCATCTCTGCCAAAGTTAATTTATCAACTGTTTTGCTAAAGAAAACCCAAGCCGCATCTGCCACCCCGTAAGCATCCGAACCCAAATAAACCAGATTTAAATACCGTTCTAAAACTTGGTCTTTACTCAACTCTCGCTCTATTTTCTGAGCTAAAAGAGCTTCCCGGACTTTCCGCCTAATACTTCTTTCCTGATTAAGAAAAACAACGCGAGCCAATTGTTGCGTAATTGTACTGCCACCCTGCACTACATCTCTTTCTATCAAATTAGAAACAATGGAGCGCACAATACCTTGATAATCCACCCCGCGATGTTTGTAAAAACGGCGGTCTTCTATGGCAATAAAAGCTTTAACCAACTGTTCGGGAATTTCTTTAAGTTTCAGTTTATCTCTAGTTGCAGGCCCCGACTGCAACAAAATCGTATTATCTGCTGCCTTAATTGTCAGCGTTCCGTCGCGGTTAAAGGCTGACAAATCGTTAACATCCGGCAAACCTTTGTCTAAGGCGTACAAAATCCATAAACCGTAGATTAAAGCGCCCCCGCCTATACTGACAACACCTAAACTTATCCAAAATCTAGGGCGGCGGGAGATCCGTTTTTTAGTATTTTCCTGCGGTGCCCTATTTTCCTGCGGTGTGCTAATTTCCTGCGGTGCGCTAATTTCCTGGGGTGCGCTAATTTCCTGTAGTTCCGTATGTCTCTGCAGTTCGGTGTTCTGCGATGCCCTCTTTTCCGGCAATTTGCTACTATCGGATTTTTGGGGTGATTTAGTTCCCCCCAAACCTAATCCCGGCCGCAGCAATTCTTTTCCCTTGGTTTGCAAGCTAGTAACTTGAGGTTCAATTTCCAACCAAGCGATTAAGCGCTTCAACCCTTCCCAATCGCGCTTGACTATTGGATATCGAGCGTATTCGGGCTCTAAATATTCTGAGTCTAAATATTCTGACTCCAAATATTCTGACTCTTCTAGAGGTGCAGCATCTTCTGATACCACATACTCCGCTCGCTCATCCCTTGTCCGTGTAGAAAATTCCGCCTCCGATTCCGGCGAGTTGAGCTTATTACCCTTCGCAGCCTTCGGCGGTTCTCGATCGGAATTACCGCTTATTGCGTTAGTGACTTTGCTCAATGTATCTTTGATATTTGAGAAAAATTCTGCCACGTTCAGACCTTCAAACCTCATCAAGTCCGATTAAAAATTAAAAATTAAAAAAGCTAGCCTTTTTAAATTCTTAATTTTTAATTCGACATTTTTTCTTGAATAACACGCTGCCTTGAATTAGATTTTTTGAATTAAAAACTTTTTAATTCACAACTCAAAATTCAAAACTTTTCTTAACGCTGCAGAGATTGGTATTTTTTTGAGAAGTGAATTAGATTTTTTGAATTCAAAATTTTTTAACTCAAACCTCAAAACTCTGCTTAACTCGCATGACCCAGTGCCAAGGCTGCTACCAGCATACCCAAAACCAGGAAAGGCTGAGCACTTGCCTGATATTTAACATCATTTTCCAGGGGATTACGCAAAAAGTACATATCCTGAAAAGTAATTTGGGGAATTATCAGCAGCAGCAGAATGACAGCGTAAAGGTTTTGGTGGATGCTGATCAGGTAGCCTGCAATCCCAGCTTGAAAGATGTCGATCATTAACACGCAAATCCAAGCTGCTGTGCTGATGCCAAACATCACTGGCAAAGATTTTAACCCTAATTGCCGATCGCCTTCGACACTTTTGAAATCATTGACGATCGCAATTCCCAGCCCTGCCAAACTGTAAAACAGGGTCAAAATCATAATTGTGGGATCTAGTGTACCAAACAAAGCTTGACCAGCCCACCAAGGCAGGGCAATGTAACTAGCACCCAGGGCATAATTTCCCAACCAGCCATTCTGCTTGAGTTTCAGCGGGGGCGCAGAGTAGATATAAGCTAGAAACGCGCCGCCGAGAGTCAAAACAGTCATTATCGGGAATTCATGACCCGCCCACAAGTCTAGAGCATAAGCCACCCCAATCCCAGCGGCTAATAATACCAAAATTTGCGTTACTACTTGGGGAATCGAGATGATACCGGAGGGAATTGGACGGTAGGGCTCGTTAATGGCGTCGATGTCGCGATCGTAAAAATCGTTCAAAGTTTGAGTGTACCCGGCCAGCAACGGCCCTGACATCAACATACAAGCTGCTGCGATCAAGAAATTCTCTAGGTTCCAAACATAGTTTCCAGAAGACGCAGCCCCGCACACCACGCCCCAAATTAAGGGAATCCAGGTAATCGGTTTCATCAATTGCAAGCGAATCTTCCAGATAGAAGTTTCTCCGCTAGCGGCCCCTTTCATGCCCAACAGTTGCCTAGTTTTGGCACTGCGGTTTTCGGTAGCAGCACTTTCCGGTGTTGCTTCTGGGGAGATTTGGGATGGAGGAGAGTCAGACATAATTTGATGTTAGCGGTACTGCTACTATTGTGTCGTTTTGCATTTCAATAATAATTCAGATAGCTTACCACTGATATTTAAGACAGATTCTTGAAAACTTACCCGGGCTTGGAGTTGATGCTAGGGAAAAGTAGGAGTTTCACAATATACTGAAATATCATTTTTTTGTGAAAATGTCAAGAGGATAAATACTTTTTTTATAATTTCGCTGAGCCCGCCTTCTGGGGGAGATTTTTGCCAGCCCGTGCATTTAATGTCAATTACCAGGAGGCGATCGAGTTTTTTGCCCTGCTACCCTTGAATTATCTCATCTGGCAGAAAATCAGAATCTAGAACCTCGACAGAAGTGTAGATACATAATTGCGGAAACGTCTCTACAAGCAATCCAGTTTCATCCCTTGCTTGTTCTGCTGCATTCGCATAGCATTCAGCCAACACCTCTTCAAGATAGGGTTTGAGACTGGGGGAATCTTTCAAAGTTTTGCGAAGGCGTCTGCGATATTGGACAATGCTGCCTTTCCAACTACCGCCCATCGGAGGTAATCTGTATCATACACTTCTTCTCGGTCAACTTCTAATTTTGTTGTCATAAGCTGTTCGTAC
This sequence comes from Microcoleus sp. MON2_D5, assembly GCF_036701905.1. NCBI lineage: Bacteria > Bacillati > Cyanobacteriota > Cyanophyceae > Oscillatoriales > Microcoleaceae > Microcoleus > Microcoleus sp. MON2_D5. The sequence continues at coordinate 65,448 of NZ_JAUBRM010000007.1, read as the reverse complement.
TAACAACTGCAAATTAACAAATATGGCGATAGGAATCAAAAGGCAGTCCTGTCCGCCGCTTGACTTCGACAACGGATTTGTAAGCGCCCTTTCTCTGCCTTTCTCTAACTATTTTTTCCGCCACAGTCCGATCTAAACCGCTGGCGATCAACTCTTCCGGCGAAAGAATGTTTAACCGTTTCCAAGTAAACTGCAATTCTTTTTGATAATTGTAGCTGAAGCAAATCATCGGGGCGATGCGTCTGACGTGGCTTTCGGGAACTCCGGCTATTTCTGATAACTCTTCGGCGTGGGTAAAAATGTAGCCTTCGTTTTGCAAAGATTCAATATCGTTGGCGTAGACGATCGGCAAACCCAAGATTCTGACCATATCGTCTTTGGTACACTCGTTAATATCTATTTTGCCGCGCACGTTTGCTAGTTCTTCGGCATTCGTCGCAGTTGCAGGAACCAGTATACCTCTGGGTGCGGTTTTGATCAGATAGCGCTTTTTCAAACTAAAAGCAGTAACAATTTGAGCAATCCACACGATCGTACCCAAATTAGTTGAAGAAGATACCGCTAGTGCTGCTAAAGTAATTGCAACACCCCATCCCATCCAACTACGAATATTTGACTTTTGGCCTGCATAGGCGATCGCCAATCCGCCGAAGTAGGGAATAAAAGCATACCACACCCAATTTGGAGTTTGACGCAGCCAGTATAAATCTTGAGACACTTTATTTTATCCTTAAATAGTTGTGTTCTCACACTTTCTTATGTCACTCCCACTTTTTTAAGAGTGGGCTTTCTTCTTCCTTCTTCCTTCTTCCTTCTTAATTACAATTCTCGCAACAGTTTTTGGCGTTTTTCTTCATATTCTTCGGCCGTAATTGCGCCCATATCGTAAAGTTTTTTCAATTCGCCGATCGCCCCAGTAACATCTTTTGCCGCTCTGAGGGCATACCCAGACGGCAAGCTTCCGCCATTGTACTGTACCTGAAAAGCTTGTTCCGACATCAGCAGCAGGCCAATAAAATCGAAAAATGCGATCACTGACGGAATTAATGTCCAAGAAAATAGCAAGTATAATACCCCTGCTAAGTTATTCCCCAAATAAAATTTGTGAACTCCGAAACCTCCAACAAAGAAAGCTAACACAACTGCTACGCTTTTATCTTTTACCATTTTTACTTTCCCCATTTTTTTTATTTTAACTTTCGCGCTCGACCTTTAACTCTCTACGTTTAACGATCGACATAAGTAATCTTACTAATTTTTACTCATTTATTTGGGTTTTTGCGAAACTTAGACATCGCAAAATACAGCACAACTATACCGACTTGAGCCTGTAGAATCACCAAGTAGCCTCTCAAGAAATAATTGAGTTCGCTGCCTGAATTGAAAGAAAATATTAAAAGACCTAAGGCTGCGTAGGGTGCGAAACGCATCCAACTCGGCGTTCCCTCTAACTTGCGGCTGTTCAAATTGCTCATTGGTTTAAGCCTCATCCTAAATTAAAATTTAGCTATAAATTAGCCGGATTGTCAACTTCCCCTTGGTGCGATCGCCCGGGTCAGTTTCTCAATCATCAGCCGACAAGATATTACTTCCATGTTAAACCCTATTTTTCCGCTAAAGTGAGGGGCCCGGGCGGGCAGATCTGGATCTGTTGCTGATATTACAGATTAGGGTGAACCCGCCCCTATAGGAATTCGGGTTATTTTACCGGGCTAGATATAAGGGGCGCACCGAACACCCTAGTGCTGTTTTTGGCAAGAGTCGATCGCCCTGACGATCGCTGTCAAAAAAAATCGGTTAATTCACAATTATTAACAACCGCCCGAATTAACTCGCGCCGCCGCCCAAAAGAAACAGACTCAGGAGAGTACCGCTGTTCCAAAGACTGTGGAGAAGCATAGGAGCAAGGAGATTGCGCGATCGCGTATACACAAACCCCAAAACCGCACCCAAAGTCGCCAAAGGCAGAATCTCAGAGACACTCAAGTGAGCCACCGCAAACAAGAAAGCAGAAGCTGCGATCGCCCCCCAAACAGGCAAATAGCGAGTCAGAGAAGGCAGCAGAAAGCCTCGAAACACGATTTCCTCAAAAACCGGAGCCGCGATCGCAGCAGTGCCGAAAAACACCGCCAAAGCCACGTTGTCCCTACCTTCAAGAACGATCGGCAAAATCGGATTACTGCCACCTTGTCCCTGCCAAAATTGCTGATTGATCAGCGACACCAAAACTACCAAAGGCAAAGCAACAAAATAGCCGCCAAATCCCCACAAAAACCAACTTCCCCGCCAATTAATCCGAAACCAACCTTCCGGCAAAGGCAAAAAAGACTTGACCGAAAAATACAGTACCGAAAGCCCCCCACCCGACAGCAACAAATAAGTAGCAAAGATATAAAAAGCCTTGCCGCGGGGGTCAAAAGTAGCAGGATTGAGTTTTAAAACAGCCAGAGAAACAGGCAGCAACAAATAGGGAATCAAGATTTGCCCGACAAAGAAAAAGCCGACCACAAGTACCTGCCAAACAATCTCGCCGTCCCAAGGCACATCCCAAGTCAAGCTCGCATTTCGCGCCAACACCGGGCCGGAACCTGCTGTATCTAACTGCTTCCGCTGCAACAACCACTGCACGGTCAAACCAACCAGCAAAACCGTGCCAATACAAAGTGCGATCGCCGGAACGCCAACTATAATTGCCAACTTTTCTACAGCTTGCTGGGCCGTTACTTGCTCTGCTGCTTGCAGCGCCGCCAGCTCTTTAGAACGTTCTTGCAGCTTGTAAAGTTGAGCTAGAGCGCGATAGCGAAACCAGCCATCCAAAGACTTTTGAATGCGCGGCTCGGCATCCGGCAGCAGTTGAGCCGGATTGCTCCAAATTCCAGTTAAAACTTGAGCAGTTACCACCGAAGAGTCGTAATCTATTTGAGTTTTGTAGCGCTCAACTAAATTTGTCCAAGTTTGGAGAGCCGCCTCAGTTTTGCCACTGCTTGCCTGCAAAATTCCCAAGCGCAAGTCAAGTTCGTTTAGCACCACTGACTGTTGATCGATAGACTCTGACAAAGCCTTGTTTTGAGCCAAATTCAGAGTATTATCAGCCGAATTAGAGGCGATGGCAGACTCAATTACTTTAAATTGTGATTGAGTTGTTTCGAGAGTTTTGCGAGTCGAGTCTCGCGCTTCTTTATATTGTGTCAAAGCCGTATTCAAAGGATCTGCACCGACAATATTGTTGCGCGCCGAACTTAAATTAGCACTCTGATTATTTTCTCCTTGCCACTCCGAGGCGTGCAGCAGCAAATTTGTCTGGTAGAGTTCCAGCCGGCTTTGAATTTGCGGCTGATTCCAACTAGCAAGTAAAGATAAACCGACCATGGCGATCGCGATCGCCGTTAAAATACCTAAAATAACCCGCTTCAGTGTCATTCCTGCTTTTCCGTCCCGCGCGAATCCGTGGCTAAATCTTTTCCGTCTTTAATCATAGGTCGTTGCAGACGAGAGTATCCCGACAACTGGTAAAATTTCACTGGCTCATCTTTTTGACTCGCCTCAACAAGACTTACGCCACAAATCCTCGCTCCGCCATGTATACATAAGGTTCACACCTTAGCCCAACGGTGCTTATGGCGCACCCTACACGAGTAGTGCGGCATAAACACCCGCGATGTATGAGGTAATATCCGCAGGGCGCCACCGCAGCGGGGTAGCAGGCTAAATCTAAAATCTAAAATCTAAAATCTAAAATCGAATGACTCGCATTATCTTAGTCCGTCACGGCAAAAGTACCTACAATCAAGAACGCCGCATCCAAGGCCGCCTGGATAAATCGATTTTGACAGAAGCAGGCCGCAACACCGCCCTGCAAGTAGGCGACACACTCAGCAGTATCGCCTTTGATGCCGCCTATACCAGTCCCCTGCAACGAGCAAAAGAAACAGCGGAAATCATCCTGTCGCGCTTGACAAATCCGCCACAACTCCAGCCAACTGATAATTTGATGGAAATCGATTTGCCTCTGTGGGAAGGAATGCTGCGCCAAGATGCGATCGACAAATTCCCCGAAGCATATCAGCAGTGGCAAAAACAGCCAGACAAATTTTCCATGAAACTGCCATCTGCTGACGGAGAAATCGAACACTTTCCCGTATTAGCAATTTTTGCTAACGCCCGACACTTTTGGCAAGAACTTTTATCGCGCCACCAAGACGGCACAATTCTAGTAATAGGTCACAACGGAATCAACCGGGCTCTCATCGCCACCGCGTCGGAAATTACCCCGGATTACTACCAATCAATTCAACAGTCTAATTGCGGAATTAGCATCATTAATTTTGGAACTTCCCCTGTTACCAACGACGAACTCGGAGAGCCAAAAAAGAAAGTTGCAGTTCAATTAGAGTCGGTGAATTTAACTTCCCATACCGGGGAAATTTTCCCCAAACCGAGGGACGGACACCAAGGCCCGCGCTTGTTGCTGGTGCGTCACGGCGAAACCGACTGGAATAAAGCAGGTAAATTTCAGGGGCAGATTGACGTGCCTCTCAACGATAACGGCCGCGAACAATCCCGGCGGGCGGCAGAATTTCTGAAGGACGTAAAATTGGATTTTGCGATCAGCAGTTCGATGCTGCGCCCGAAAGAAACTGCAGAAATTATTCTCAAATATCACGGCGGTTTGCAACTGGAACTCCGCGATGAGCTAAGAGAAATCAGCCACGGACTTTGGGAAGGAAAGTTTGAATCAGAAATAGAACAATCCTATCCGGGTTTGCTACAGGAATGGAAAACATCTCCTGAAACAGTGCAAATGCCCGAAGGAGAGAATTTGCAGCACGTTTGGACTCGGGCGATCGCAGCTTGGCGAGAAATAGTACAATCTGTTTCTGGTACTGGGATTGTCGTTGCTCACGATGCCATTAACAAAGCAATTCTCTGCCACCTATTCGGTTTGGAACCCGAACATTTCTGGAAATTCAAACAAGGAAACGGAGCCGTTAGCGTGATTGATTATCCCCACGGCCCCGATGGTTTGCCGGTATTGCAGGCGATGAATGTGACAACTCATTTGAGCGGCGGCGTTTTTGACCAAACAGCCGCAGGAGCACTGTAATTAGTAAAGTGCTGGGCGCGAACCCGTAGCGGAAGGAACGCCCACCGCTACGCTTCGCCCGCCTGAAAAATGTTGGAATTTTTATAGCAACTGCCCCCCACATTTAGGAAGTTCTTACTTGCTGAAACTTATGCGGTGGATTGCTTCTTCCTTCTTCCTTCTTCCTTCTTCCTCCTTCCTTCTTCCTTCTTCCTTCTTCCTCCTTCCTTCTTCCTTCTTCCTTCTTCCTTCTGCTATATGAGCCGCGAACTGCTACAAAATGTACGAGTGCTAGATCCAGTTTCAGGGAGCGATCGCATCGCTGATATTCTGATTGCTGAAGGTGATATCAAAGCAGTTGAGGAAAAAATTGCTGAGTTTCCCGCTGACACGGAAGTGCGGGATTGCCAGGGACTGATTTTGGGGCCGGGGTTAACTGATATCTACAGTCACAGCGGAGAACCGGGTTTTGAGGAGCGGGAAACGCTCGAATCTTTGATGCAGGCTGCGGCGGCTGGGGGTTTTACGCGAGTGGCGATTTTGCCGGATACCTCGCCACCTATTGACAATTTGGCCGGTTTAGCTTTGTTGCAGCAACATATCCGCAATTTGTCGCCCGGGCTGCCCCGCTTGTATTTTTGGGGAGCGCTGACAGCGGGCGTTAAAGGGCAGCAGATGGCAGAGTTGGGCGAGCTGGCCTCCTGTCCAGTGGTAGGTTTTGCAGACGGTTTGGCGCTGTCTAATCCGGCTCTGGTGAGGCGTTTGCTGGAGTATATCAAGCCTTTGGGCAAATCTGTGGCTTTGTGGCCGTGCGATCAAACTTTGGCAGGAAATGGCGCGGTGAGAGAGGGTGCGATGTCGGTGCGCTTGGGTTTGCCTGGAATTCCGGCGAGTGCGGAAACTGCGTCTTTGGCTGCCATTCTGGAGTTGGTGGCATCTGCAGGCACTCCGGTGCACCTTATGCGCGTTTCTACGGCGCGCAGCGTGGAATTGATTCGAGATGCCAAGGCGCGGGGTTTGCCGGTGACTGCGAGTGTGACTTGGATGCACTTGCTGTTGAATGTCGGGGCCATTTCAGGAAACTCTAAAGATTCCGGCGGGAAAAATGCTCTGACTGCTTCGTTGCCCTACGACCCGAATTTACGCCTAGAACCGCCGTTGGGCAATCTCAGCGACCAATTAGCGCTGATTCAAGCTGTGAAAGATGGGGTAATTGATGCGATCGCGATCGACCACAACGCCCATACTTATGAGGAGAAAACTGTGGCTTTTGCTGATAGTCCGCCCGGGGCGATCGGCTTGGAATTAGCTTTGCCTTTACTGTGGCACAGACTGGTAGAAACAGGGGAATTTTCGGCTTTAGAACTGTGGCGAGTTTTGAGCGCAGGCCCTGCCGTTTGTCTCGGACAAACCCCCGCCACGGTTGCACGGGGAGTCTCTGCAGAGCTGATTTTGTTCGACCCGGAAATGAGTTGGACTGTTGACGGGTCAAGTCTGAAGTCACGATCGGCAAATACGCCTTGGTTGGGACAGCAATTAGCGGGAAAAGTTGTACAAAGCTGGATTTATTAATTCTTGCGATTGAAATTCATCTGTTGTAGAACAGGCATCTTGCCTGTTTCTAAAAGTAGAACAGGCAAGATGCCTGTTTCTGCGAATGCTAGATGAGGTGACTCAGAAAAGAAGATATAGCAATTCTCAATAAAATGAGGTACACACCGATCGCAACTGATGCCCTATGCCCTATGCCCGCCAGAGCACCTCATGTTACTGAGAAAGGCTATAAATACATGATTACTGCTTTTGATTCGTGGAATTATCCACCGCAAGACTTGACATTGGATCTGGGCGAAATTCATGTTTGGCGAGTCTCTCTAGCTCAAACAGAATCTTGCTTGCAGAGTTTACAACAGACTCTCTCTACCGACGAGCGGACAAAAGCTGAGGGTTTTCGGTTTGCAAAAGGTCGATCGCAATTTATTGTCAGTCGTGGCGCGCTGAGAGCGATTCTGAGTCGCTATCTTAACATAAATTCTCACATTTTGCGCTTTGACTACAATCCCTACGGCAAACCCTCTCTCATCGCCGCCCAAGGGGGAAATACCCTGCGTTTCAATTTGTCTCACTCAGGGAACATGGCTCTAATTGCTATTACCAAAAATCGAGATATTGGTGTCGATATTGAAGGTATCAATCCCAAATTTCCTTGTCTGGAGATTGCTGAAAAGTTTTTTTCACCCTTAGAAAATACTGTGTTGCGTTCGCTCCCAGAACATCTCCAACCCCGCGCTTTTTTCACCTGCTGGACTCGCAAGGAAGCCTATATCAAAGCAGTCGGTAAAGGACTTTCTCTTCCCCTGAATCAGTTTGATGTCAGCCTCGCCCCAGGAGAACCAGCAGCGCTGTTAAATGTTGAAGAAAACCCCGACGAAGCATCGAGATGGTCTTTAATTGAATTAATTCCCAGTTCAGATATGGTGGCGGCTGTTGCGGTTGCAGGAGATTCCTCGAAACTTCATTGTTGGGAGTGGACAGGGGAGTTTTGATTTATGCTGAAATGTTGTACCATTCTCCATAAGCTTTTTATGAACAGGCAAGATGCCTGTTCCACAAGAAAATTCACTCTTTGTGGAACAGGCATCTTGCCTGTTCTTGAGAATGGTGCAAGATGTGAGTTTATACCGATCGCCAAGAGTAAAAGATAACGGCAACGGTCGCTACAATAGGTCTACAGGTTGAGCCTTCAAGCTCTTGCATTGTGCATCCTACACAGACAAATAAGGACACAAAAATGTTGTGTCCTTACGTCCCATTCGGCTGCAACTTGCAACCCTAGAACTGATTAAAAAATTAACCAAATCGATAGCCGAACCCACGTACTGTAATGATATATTCCGGTTGGCCCGGATCTATTTCCAACTTTTCGCGTAGCCAGCGGATGTGAACGTCAACTGTTTTGCTGTCTCCGATAAAATCTTGGCCCCAAATTTTTTCTAGCAACTGATCGCGAGACCAAACTCGCCGGGGATAACTCATAAATAGTTCTAGTAAGCGAAACTGTTTAGGAGAAAATTTCACTTCCAGACCACGAACCAACACCCGGCACTCTTCAGGATACAGAGTTATGCTCTTATATTGCAGCGTCCTCGGTTCCGGTAACCGACCGAGGCGCTGGCGCCGCATCAGCGCCCGACAGCGAGCGATAAACTCCCGCATTCCAAAAGGCTTGGTCAGATAATCATCCGATCCGGCTTCGAGGTAAAAAGCGCAATTGTTGGCACTTCCTCTAGCACCGATAATCAAAATAGGGACGGGATTTCCTTGATGCCGTAACATTCGACACAGATCCAAACCGTTAATTGAATCCATAATTAACAGGTTAAAGGCCAATTCACCGTGGTATGACGAAGAAGCCTGTACAGAAGGCAGGGCGTTGCGCCCGTCGCTAGTAACCACCACCTCGTAGCCCTGTTCTTTAAGGGCTAAAGCTAGCATTTCCCGCAACAGATCTTCACCTTCCAATAACAAGATACGGCCGGCTTGTCCAACAGCCAACCTTGAAGGACTTTCGCTTAATTCAGCAGAAGACATAAATATAAGTGGGAGTGATGTTTGTATGTGGCTACCGCGAGGTACCTTCTTCAGTAGCTGAGGTACTCTCGCGCTGCGATCGCTTGTACGATCGCCAGAAAGTTCGATCGCTTAGAATCTTTCGCCAGTCCATCCCACAGACACGCGCTCGACCTTTGCTACTTGCTCGTGTAAGGAATACAGCCGTAGAGCAGTTGCCGGAACTGCGCTGTCTGCCTGCGTCCAGGCCACAGAAGTTTGGTCATTTTTCGGGGTCGGTGTTAATTTCATAAAACATTGCCCGCTGTTAATTGACCACGTAACACCCAATCTAAAGGGATATGCTAGTTATACTACTCTTAAAAGGTTATTAAAAGGTAAAGTTTTGGCCATCAAATGGTTAAATTATTAACGTTAAGTAATATAACGGTAAAGGTCGGATGGGAATGTAGAGCTTTTTTTAAGAATACAATAATAAGTTTGCCGAAATTCCTTTTTCTTCCCGTGCCGGCTACGATCGACGATAGCAAGTAAAAATTCTGTAGACTGCCTATCATGTTGCTGCATTTGAGTACCTGGCCCGAGGTAGAAGCTTATCTCCAAAGCTCCCGAGGCATAATTATCCCGATCGGCTCCACCGAACAGCACGGGCCCACCGGCTTGATCGGGACTGACGCCATTGCTGCCGAGGCGATCGCCCGCGGTGTCGGCGAAGCTGCCAATGCCTTAATCGGCCCGACAATTAATGTCGGGATGGCTTTGCACCACACCAGCTTTCCCGGCACAATCAGCTTCCGACCGCAGACCCTGATATTGGTAATCAGGGACTATATCACATCTTTGGCAAAAGCGGGATTTGAGAAATATTTCTTCATTAACGGTCATGGTGGCAACATTGCGACAATGAAAGCAGCATTTTCCGAGACATACGCGCATTTGTCAGACTTAAATTTACCAAATGCCGATCGAATCCAGTGTCAAATCGGCAATTGGTTCATGTGCGGTTCAGTTTACCAACTAGCAAAAGAATTATACGGAAACCAAGAAGGTTCCCACGCCACCCCCAGCGAAGTCGCCTTAACCCACTATCTTTATCCAGAAGCAATCAAGCAAGCTCCGCTTTCGGAAGAATTCGGTTCCGGACACAAAATTTACGGTGCTGCTGACTTCCGCCGCCGATTTCCCGACGGGAGAATGGGTTCAAATCCGGGCTTAGCAACCCCCGAACACGGTCAGCAGTTTTACGAATTAGCAGTCAAAGAATTGACTAATAATTATTTGGAGTTTTTAAATTCCGATTAACGTTTTTTATTCTCATTAACAGAAATAGCTTGGCAACGAGTAAAAATGTCAAACTCTTCTATATTTTACCGTTATGAGTGAGTCAGCGACATGATATTTCATGTATCTGAGAAAAGCTATATCTCCCGATTAACCATCGGGAGAATATCAAAATTACTCCACAATCCAAGGAGTTAAACAAGGTGTCCAAGCACTCAATTCTTCTTCCTTGAACCAAAGGCTAATTTCCGCATTGGCAGTTTCCACAGCATCAGAACCATGAATAATATTGCGACCCACATTCACAGCCAAATCGCCGCGAATTGTCCCCGGTTCTGAATTCAGAGGATTTGTTGCGCCAATCATTTTCCTCGCCGAGGCCACAACGCCGTCGCCTTCCCACACCATCGCCACCATCGGCCCGGAAGTGATGAAGTCTACCAGTCCCGCAAAAAATGGTCTTTCTTTATGTACGCCATAATGCTGTTCGGCAAGTTCGCGACTCGCCGTGATTAGCTTCATGCCAACTAGCTTAAAGCCTTTGGCTTCAAAACGACCGATAATTTCGCCGACGAGTCCGCGCTGTACGCCGTCGGGCTTAATCGCTAAAAAAGTCCGTTCCAAGATTAACTCCTATAATTGTGTTAACTGATCCAAAAGATAGAGTAACTCAGAACGCACCTAAAGGCAATTCTGAGAATTGGAAATTGTCATTTGGAGACTTATGGCCGCAGGAAGAAGGAAGAAGGCATAAGAAGAGGGAAGAGAAAAGAGGGAAGAAGCAATAAAAGCAACGGTTAAAGAAACCGGGTTTCTCAGAAAAATTTTTGTGAGCAGCGATGAATCTCCGAATAAACCAGGTTTCGAGACTCTTATGCGTCTAGGACTAATTTGCAGAGAGCATCCCGATTCTGTTAAAAGCATTTTTTAGCAGTTCGAGCAGAATGCTCAGTTGCCTATATAAGCTACTCAGCCTTTAAATTGCCTGTAAATAAATAATCAAACTCTTGTGGGGTGGCTTTGAGCAACGCCCGAAATATCCAATCTAAATGTAGAACATTTTATCTCTAGCGAACAAGATGCTCGAACTTCTGGCACACTATGATACAAGTCACAGTTTCCTGTGACTGCAAACACTCTTACCTATGATCTAAAATACAAATATGTATGATAATAAACACAATTATTTAGGCTCGAAAATATAGATAATTAACGGATGTATGAAGATTATCTTGACAGCAACTATTCAGGCGAAAAAAGTATGAAAGCCATTGTAGCATTCATTGAACCCAAAAAGCAAGAGTTTGCAAAACTGCCCTTGTTTGACTTTCTAGCCAATAAACATATTCACGCGAATCAACGACTAATTTTTGCACCTGTACTCGCTCCTTTGGCTGTGGGATTGATCGATTTAAATAAATATGTACTGCGAGAATCTTCTAGTAATAGCAAAGTTCAGGAACTCGTTAATAAATATACTTATAAAAAAAATTATTACTGGCACGACTATCTAGAATACCTAGAGGAACTGGGCTTAAACCAATTAATGAGTTACGGCGATTTCCGACTGCTTTGGGGTGAAGAAACTAAAAAAACTCGATCGCTTTGTTCAGTGCTCGAACGCTACGCTTGGAAAGCGTCTCCCATTCAGAAACTGGTGTTAGTGGAAGCCCTCGAAGGAACGGCCCAAGTTTTTTTTGAAGCGGCGCTAGCAGTGGTAAAAGAATTACAGCCAATTACCCAAAAAGAATCTGTTGATTTGGGAGGAGATTATGGGGGTTTAGAAAATTATCACATTTTAAACGCGCCAGAGATGTTGCAACTTGTAGCAGAGATCAAACTTACTAATGCGGAATGCCAAGCAGCTTTAGAATTAGCACAAAATGTATTTGAACTGTTTACAGAAGCGATGAATGAGCTGTTCCGACACAGCCAAACAAATTCTTGCAAGACTGTGCTGCAAATATCCTCAATTTCTGCCTTTGCTCATTGCGCGATCGACTGTCTCGATATCTGTTAGTTTAAACAATCACTAAATTATCTCGGTGTACCGCCGTTTCTACGCCTGCATAGCCTAAAATCTCAGCAATTTTCTCGGACTTGCAGCCCTGGATTTGTCTCAATTCTAAACTGCTATAATTCACAAGTCCTCTAGCAATTTGCTTGCCCGTTGCGTCGCACAACTGCACGGAATCATCAGCTTGAAATTCTCCTTCTACTTGAGCAATACCCGCAGCTAAAAGCGATTTTCCGCCCTGGGAAATTGCCTTGACAGCACCCGCGTCTAAATATAGTTTCCCTGCCGGAATTAGCACGTTAGCTATCCAGTGTTTGCGAGCGTTTACAGGGCGCGGTTGAGGCTCAAATTGAGTGCCGATCGACTCTCCGTTGAGTATTTTCTCGATATTACCAGGAAAGCAGCCGTCAGTGATGACTGTACGCACTCCCGATGCAGTTGCTATTCTCGCCGCTTCAATTTTTGTCACCATACCGCCGGTTCCCCAACCGCTGCGGGAATCTCCTGTTTGCACCTGAAATTCTGTGAGCTGTGCCATACTTTGGACTAGGGCGATCGGCTGCGCGTCGGGATTGCTGCGCGGATCGGCGGAATACAGCCGATCGACATCTGTGAGTACAAACAACCAATCTGCTTCTACCAAACTCGCTACTAGCGCCGAAAGCGTATCGTTATCGCCAAATTTGAGTTCATCTACCGCTACTGTATCGTTTTCATTGACGATCGGAATCACGCCCAACCTGAGCAGTTGCTGAAAAGTATTGCAAGCGTTAACATAACCGTTACGCTGCACTAAATCGCCCCTGGTGAGCAATACTTGAGCGATCGGCTGTTGCAGAGTAGTAAACAAATCATCGTACACCCGCATCAGCCGCCCTTGGCCCACAGCCGCCACAGCCTGTTTCATAGCCATGTTTCGCGGGCGTTCCGTCAAACCCAAGCGCGCGCAGCCAACTCCAACCGCACCCGAAGAAACCAAAACTACTCGATGGCCTTGCTGCTGCAAATCAGCTAAAATTTCGACCAATGCACCAATAGTTGAAAGAGCTAACTTTCCCGTAGTCGATCGAGTCAGCGTCGAAGTTCCTATTTTAACAACAATAGTTTGAGTCATTTAAATCTTTCTAATTTCTGCTATCAAGAGAAGCCCCCAAAGCTTGAGAAACCCAAACTTCAAAAGAGCGCACCGGATACTTGCGAAGCGCATACCCAGCATCAACCATTGGTTCCACTAAAATAGTAAACATACCCAAACGATTGCCTGCCAAAACATCAGTAAAAAGTCGATCGCCCACCATCGCCACCTGTTCCACCGGCAAATTCATTGCATTAATAGCCTTTCGCAACTTGCGGCGCGACGGCTTAGCCGCACCCGTGATGTAGGGTAGATTCAAAGACTCAGCAATCCGACCGATCCGAGTCTGACTTAAATTATTGCTCGCCAACCACAGCGATACCACGGGTTTTATTTCTTCCACCCACAGGGTGAGTTCAGGAGAAGCATTCATTGCTGTAATGGGAACGAGAGTTTCGTCCACATCCAAAACTAATCCTTTAATATTATATTTCTGCAGAATATCAGCCGTTAACTTCATGACTGAATCGCCGAGAACTAAGTCAGGCTGTAGTATTTTACCCCAAGTCATAATGATTTTAGATTTTAGGTTTTAGATTGAGAAATAAGAAATTGGAAGTTAAAGATTAAAAAAGTAAAAAATCAAAAGTGAATAATTATTGCTTTTGCTTTGTGACTTTTGACTTTTTACTTTTGTATTAGTCATTGCCTATCTATTGAGTCGATCGCAACTGCTGGTCAACTTTAGCAATCGCAGCATCGTGTTCCGCCTGCGTGCGGCTAAAAATGTGAGTGCCGTCGTATCGAGCCATAAAGTACAGGTATTCTGTCTTTTCCGGAGTGAGAGTCGCTTCCAGACTTGCTATTCCCGGAGATGCGATCGGAGTTGGCGGCAGCCCTACATTGATATAAGTATTGTAAGGAGAAGGAGTTTCCACCTGCTTGAAAGTCAAAGGCTTTTCCTTCGTTTGCCTAATGCCGAGGGCGTATTCAACCGTCGGGTCAGAACCCAAAGGCATACCCTTATTCAGACGGTTGTTGAATACCCCAGAAATACGATTGCGCTCGCCTGCAACCACAGCCTCTTTTTCCACAATACTCGCCAGCGTCACCCACTCTTTCAAATCCAGCTTAGTATTCTTCTGATTTTTTTGATATATCGGCAAAGCCAACTCCTCGAAGCGACCGAGCATTTGCTTAATGACAGCTTGCGGGCTAATTGCATCGCCGTCTAGCTGATAAGTATCCGGGTACAAAAACCCTTCCAAGTGAGGCAGGCCGCTCGGCAGCCAAGGGTACTGAGCGTAGGGAACTTGACTCGCCACCGCCATAAAATCCTTAGCCGGGAAAAAACCTTGCGCTTCAAAATAAGCGCTCATTTGTTGCAGCGACCACCCTTCTGGAATCGTGAAACTCTGCTGTACGACTTCGCCCTTCCAAATTTTGTCAGCAACTGCACTCAGAGGCTGAGTCGGCGACAGTTTGTAAGTTCCTGCTTGAAAACCTCCCTCGCGGTTTTGCAGAGTCAGCCAGCGGGTCCACATATTCCATGCCGAGCTCGATCGAATCAACCCCGCAGCCTCTAAATCCCGCCCGATTTTTTGACTGGGAGTACCCTCCGGGATTTGGATCAAAACAGCAGCATCCTCTGGCGGAGAAGTTGACGTTTCAGCTATTTTAGGCGGGGCGGAAGCCCAGCTCCACCAAGCCCAGCCCTGCCAAGCGCAAACCCCCCAGATTGCCGGCAGCAACGCCAGATAAAACAACCATTTAGAGACTTGCGGATTACCTTTTCGGCTCTCGCGCGCGCTGCCTTTTGTCATTTGTTCTTTACTCATAGTCCGTTGTCCTGGATAAGCGGCGGTTAACTAGCGACTAATGACTGATGACCTGCGATTGATGACCGAAAAGTTAGGAATACAAGCCCTTTAAAAGACCCTATTCACGCGGCCCAATTCAAACGCCCGATCGCGAAGGCAGAAGCGGCCATCTCGAAAAAGTTCGATCGGGCGAGCAGTTTACTTTTTTATAAAATAGTAAAAAATTCTGCTTTTTGCCATCACACCTTGTGTCTGCAATTAATCTCTAATCAAGATCGTCAAAGAACTGGTCTTCCAGCATAGGTAACATCGGTTCCAGCCTTTGGAACTCTTCTTCCGAAAGCAATTCTGGCTTGCCGTCGTCATCCATTCTAGCCAAGATAAAGAACGGGTCGAGAGGCGTATAAATGGCATATTCCTGTTCTTCGTGGTAGAAACTGGTCAGCCACATCAGCTCCTCGAACTCCGACTCCTCATCTGGATCGACATCGGATGTCATATCCTCTTCGGGAAATTCCGGCAATTCGCCCACCACAGTCAGCGTCACCGCCGTGCGTCGGAGCGTCAAGTTCTGCTCTTGCAGCACAACTTTAGCTGTATCAAAAATTTTGTCAATTTCGGCTTCGTCTTCTACAGGAATTGCTGCTTCGTCGTTATCGTCTCCCTGCCAAGTAAAAATTTCTACGGGCGAGTCAATCGGAAGCAGCAAAGCGTATTCTTGACCTTCTAGATTCATAGAATATTCTATGTTGCAAGCCAGCGATCGCCCAACTTCATCCGTCAGGGTGACGGACTCTTCGTTGGAATTGCCATTCTCTTTTTTGCGGTATGGGGATGAGGACATCGCGTGTATCTTATTTTCCGTCAATAATTCAGTAACGTTTGCTTGACAATGGGGAATTTTCGTGGCGATATTCTGGCTAAGTGGGCGATCACCAGTCCACCAGCTTAAACCGCGAGACTCGCGGCCTTTTCCACAGGCGAGGAGTGCAGCGTTTAAATCTCAGTCGAGTCAGCAAGCGACACTGAGGACAAATCACGATTTTGTGCTTCTTCAGTACCAAGGGTACAGCAGAATTTTCTCCAGTTTGTCAAGGGTTACAGGTGTGCGTAGCAAACTTGCACAACCAGGATATCACGCCTTTGTTACCAGCTATCAAGGATTAGGAATTGCTCAGATCTTTTGCCTCCGCTCGTCTAGCCACTGCTGCAAAATCAGGGCCGCTGCTTTGCGATCGATCGCACCCTTATTTTGCGACACCGAAATCCCTTGTGTTTTCATCAATTCCTCTGCCTCAACCGAAGTCAGGCGCTCGTCCACGTATTCTAGGGGGAGCTCTAAGGCTGTGGCGATGCGAGTAGCATATTTCTGCACTTGTCGGGCTTGAGTGCCTAATTCTCCGCTCAGGGAGTAGGGCAAGCCTGCAACCAAAATTTGAACTCTCCGCTCTCGCACGAGTTCTCGGAGATAAGCTACGTCTCGCTCGAATGACGATCGTACCAGTGTGGTAATGCCCGTCGCTATTAAACCAGTGCCGTCACACCCGGCGATGCCGACTCGTTTGAGGCCGATATCTAATCCCAGAGCTGAAATCCATAATTTATCGTTGGACATTATCAATCAATCAATTTTAGATTTTAGATTTTAGATTTTAGATTTACTGTTTTTTTGCGGAAATAATCTTCTTTAACGAACCGCTTCGAGGTGCGTTAGCGAAGCGGTTCGTTAGCGCTCTTGTCGCGAACGAAGAAGAGAAGAAAGCAAGAAGAAGATAGGTAATCTTAAGTTGATATTAATCAAAAGCAGAAGGGACATTTGGGGATTATGACAGAAAAAAGTAATTTATTGGATGATTAATTTTATTTTTTTCTGCCTTATACCTTTTACCTTCTGCTTTCACTTATTAAGAATTGAGTTCTCCGGGCCAGCGACCGTCAAGAGGCAACTCTGGCAGATTTAAAGGCAAAATGCTGCTGCCATCAGTTGCTGCTGATTCGGAATTTTGGCCGCCCAAGGGGTTAACTTGATTCGTTTGGCTGTTTCCTGAGTCAGCCAACAGAGGTTTTATCTCGGAGGATGCGGGCCCTGCTGCTGCTTCCCCAGCCATCGGGCCGAGCCAGGACATCCTGCCGGGTACGGGTTTGCGAGTTGGCTGGAAGCTTTGCAGCATTTCTGATAGCTGGAGTCCTTCGAGAGAGACCAACTTGGACTCGCGCAATTTGTGCCACACCGATCGAGACATCAGCAAACTGTGTTCCACGCGCACTGCTCCAAATTGCTCTAAATAAGCTTCCCGTTCCGGCTGATAGTCAGCGGAAGCCAGTTGCAGGCTTTGAACCGGGAAATCTTGAACAAGGCGCGCCATCTGGGACAGCAGTTCTGGGTAAAGCCAAGTGTAGGCCGGGTGTACAGTCAACTGGGCGACGTGCGGTTGCTGGCCGTTGCGGGATAGCTGCACCTGAAAATAGCCGATCGCGGCTTTGCGCTGCGGTTCAAACACGTAGCCGCTGACTACCTCGGTTTTGCCCAGCCACTGTCTGAGACCTTCGACTAAAGCGCCGAAAAAACTGGTTTTGAAATCTTGAATGTGGCGATCGAATACTTGGCGCACCAGCGGCGGCATAGACGCGGTATCCAGTTGGTAGAGCAACTGAGCGTCTGCGTTACTGACCGGCAGCAGGTTGGGCAAATCAGGGGTCGAGTTGGCCATTTCTTGCAGGCGTTCTGGGGCGATCGTCCAGTAAGTCATCTGCGCCAAAGGCTGAAACCCGTTTTGCCGATACAAAGCCAAGGAAGTTGTGTCGCCGACATTCACTTCCAACAGCCACGTCCGCGCCTCCCAGACTGCCTCAAAGCAGTACCGCAGCAGCATCGAACCAATTCCTTTGCTGCGGGCTTCTGGGTCTACTCCTATGCGATCGATCCGCCAAGTGCTGCGGGTGCGGTTGAAAGGAGAAATCTGAATTATGCCCTTCACGCTCCCCTCTTCTTCGGCAACGTGGGCCCGGAACAGGGACTGACAAGGGTTGGGAAACAAGCTAAAAATCTTTAGCACTCCGTACCAGCGGCGAATCTGCTGCAACTTTCTACCCAGTACCTCGTCGCAGCTTGCGCCCTTGCGATTTTCTGGCTCGTCGGCTGTTTCCGCGCACAGTTGTTCCATCACCTCGATGTCGCGATACTGAAACGGGCGAATCACAACCTGGTTTTGGTTTTGGGAGGGAAATGAAGTCATAGCATAAAAGTGGAGAATGGAAATTTAAAAATAAAATTTCAGAAAGGGGAAGAGTTAGAGAAGTTTTGAGTTGTGAATACGTAAATTTTGATTTCAAAACTTATAACTTTTGATTCTTCTCCCTTTCTTGATCGATCGAAAATTAAAAACTTCAAATCATCTTTTGGAATTTTTAATTTTCTGTTTTCAACTCAAGATTTTTGTGGCAGAGGTCGAATTACAACGACCGGTGTTCGCTCGTCACCATTCCCGGCGGGGTTGCTTCGCAAAGCTTGCTCTAAGAATGTTACCGATAAATCGGAGGTCGCTGCTAATATCTTAACTGCTTTCAAGTCATTAGCGTCTACGATCGCCGCCGCAAGTCCGGTTTCTCGTTGAATTTCTTCAACAACTTGCTGGGGATTGTCTGGGCCGAGGACAATAAATTGGTCGAAGGGAGGCAAAGTCCCGGTAACGTCATCGATCAGCCTGGCTTGTTCCCCTGCGAGTTGGTAAAAGACTCCTGGTTTGCCAAATATTTTGGCTACAGCGCCGATCGCAAATGCTGCTACTACGCGCCAAGGGCCTACTACATCAACCAACGTCTGCATCCCGCAAGCCGTGGCCAAACTAGACGTGGGCAAGAAAAACAAGCACACTCGCTTTGCCGCCCATCCGGGTTTGACTTCGCTGGGATGGCGGTAGCGTCCCTGCATCAAAGCTAGGGGAGTTTCTGCCAGGGCGACAATATCGCCTTTCTGGGCGCGCGGCAGCACGTACCGCTTGACAATTTCGACGGGATTGTCCAGTTCTGCCAGTATGTGAGTGCGAATCGGCAAGACTTCTGCCACTCCGACATTTCGGGCGATGGGTACGGTGTCCGAGTTGGGGAATTGCAGCGGGACTACTACGTTACGGACTTTGGGGATGCGCCCGCCTGGGCCGTAGGTGACGAAGTGTACTTGCACCCAAGCTGATTGCAATTTGGTTAAATCTTGCCCTTGAATGTCTACAGAGACTTTAATTTTCGTGTTTTTTTGGGCTTTAACAATATAGCCGAACCAGTAATCGTCTGCTCTGGCTGCTGCCTCTTTGTGGCAAGGAATCACCTTGGTCTGGGAAGTAACGCCATCTAAACTTCCGTCAGACAGAAGTTTCACCTGTGCCCGCACTTCCGGCAACATAACCTCAAACCGCTGTGTCAGGTTGCGGAACTCCATTTCCCCGACTAAAAGATAGCGGTTGGGTTCGGAGATGGCTAAGTGCCATTCTCCGGCTGTTAGTTCTAATTTATTTGGACTTCCAGTCCGGCGATAGTTCAACTCTAGGCCTAACCCGCCCAATGCTAGCAGCGAACCTGCTGCTGCGACTCCTGTTGCTAAAGTCTCGATCACTCTAATTACCGCCAATAATAATTTCTGTTTACTTTAGTCGATCTCTGTCACTTTGATCGACGATCCGGTAGTAATTGAAGTTTTGGGGGTTGTTGGGGGCGATCGAACTTATGCCCAATTACACGTAAGTGCGATCGCCCGTCTGTGGCTAAAGCGGCCAAGTTGCTGTTCAAAGAGCTCTCCTCGTGAGTTAGATCACTCCAAAATCTGGCGTGGCTTAATCAGGGTATGAAAAAAATCAGTAGTTGAAAATCCCGAATCTTTGTGGATAGTGGTTTCTCTGACTTGCATATTTAGCCTTTCCTACCGTAAATCAGCAACGCCTACAAAACAAATCACTTAATTCAATTATTTAATAGTTATTTTTTTAATGGCATATAATAATTTATTTTTTTAAAACGTTAATTTATAAGCTGGCACTCCACATTTTTTTAGAATATTTATTAATAATCATTTAATCTGTAAATAACTCTGTATACATGAGTTATTTTTGGCTCCCTAAGCTAAGACGGTTCCAGATGTCCGATCGCGCGCCTCCAGCTTCTTCAATGTCGAATGAACAGCGAGCCGCTAGCGCCCTAGTGGTCAGTACCTTTGAGAATCTACTTCTTAAGTAACAGTCAAAATCTAGTTCTTAGGCAGTACATTTTCTGAGAAGTATATAGTTAGCCTAGTAAATGTAGCAGTAATACCCAAGGATATCTATGACTGATAATAAGCAGCCTTTTAACCAGCCTGAAGCCAATCCTGACTTCCAGGAAAAGAATGTTGACAATAGCGAGAACCAGCAGCTTCAGGCTCAGACTAACGAAAATGCAGAATCACAGGAAGATCAATCATCAGGCTCAGGCATTGGCGCGAGGATAGCTGGAGCAGCAGTCGGTGGTATCCTAGGTGCTCGCTCTGGAGGCATTATTGGTGCTGTAGCAGGCTCAGTTGCTGGCGCTATGATTGGTAAAGGTACTGCTGATACTGTTAACCGTGCTGTAGATAATTTAGGGGATGCAGCACACACTGTAGCAGACGGTATTAAACACACTGTAGAAGAGCTAGGGACAGTAGTAAAGGAAACTGCTGAGGAAGTTAAACCATCTATCAAAGCTACAGCAGAAGCAGTCAAGGAGACTGTTGAAGAAACTAAGCCTTCGATTAAAAGTATAGCCGAATCTGTCGATCAGACAGTTAAGGAAGTCAAGCCTTCTGTAGTAGATGCAGTCAAGAGCGCATCCGAGGAAGTCACACCTACGATTAGAGAAGTAAAAGATTCAGTCAAGCAGACAGTCGAAGGTGTCAAGCCTTCTATACAAAGTGCAGCGGACTCTATTAAGAGTACTGCTGATGAAGTTAAGCCTTCTGTCAAAGCTGTAGCTCAGGAAATTGAGGGTGCCACTCAGGATCTTAGATCGACTGTAAAAGATACAGCGAAGGCAGTGGAGCCATCTATAAAAAGTGCAGCCGAATCGCTTCAGTCATCTGGCAAGAGTGCAGCCGAATCAATCAAGTCATCTGCTCAAAGCGCAGCCGAATCTGCTAAAGGTGCAGCGCAGGATGTTAAGTCATCTGCCCAAAATGCTGCCGAATCTGCTAAAGGTGCAGCGCAGGATGTTAAGCAGGATGTTAAGTCATCTGCCCAAAATGCAGCTCAATCGGCTAAAGGTGCAGCGCAGGAGTTTAAGCAGGATGTTAAGTCATCTGCCCAAAATGCAACCCCATCTCCTCAAGGTACAGCGCATGATTTTAAATCATCTGCCCAAAATGCAGCCGAATCTGCTAAACCTCCAGTGCCTAATTTTAGGTCCCCTGCCCAAAATGCAACCCCATCTCCTCAAGGTGCAGCGCATGATTTTAAATCATCTGCCCAAAATGCAGCCGAATCTGCTAAACGTGCAGCGCACGATGTTAAGTCATCTGCCCAATATCTAGCCGAATCCGCCGCAGAGGAAAATAAGGATAGCGATATTCACATCTCCGGCAGTCCTGAACTCAAGGATCAAGTGGTCATTCATGACAAGAGAATCGTTAAGGACTAGGTAAAGTAAGGGCTTAACTCCAGCTTGTTAAAGCTAGCCCTAAGAGAGTTTAACAGAGAGTGGATCTTAGAGAAGAGTCCACTCTTTTCTGTTTAGGAGGAATGTGATCGCCTAGGGTTTAACGGAGAGTCTATTTATTGAGGAACTCTCCCCCTGAAGAAGGAGAGATTCCGTTCATAGTTCATAATAGGTTGTAGCCATGTGTCGTAACTGCTCACCGCAACTTTGTGGCGGTGAGCAGTTACACTTTAACTCAGAGCGCGCCACTTAATATTTCCTTAGCTAATTATGAATTTTTCCACCGACTTACTTAGAGGGAAACTTTGTTTGGCGCTAAAATTGTTAAGGCTTTGATTGTTGTGGCTCTTGGGGCCGAAGATACGGAAATATTTGTGTTGGAGGCGAACAATTGCTCGACTACTGGCAGAAGTGGTTAAGTGGTTAAAGTTTTTTGTAGAAAAAGCTGCTTGATAAATCAAGAAATAGTTAGGGTCAAGCTGATGTGGCCAGTTCAACCCTTAACTATTTAATATCCAAATTGCAAAGTCACAGAAGCTTCTACCTGCTGTTCCCCTCCCACCACAGGCGTTGTAGCGTCAGCAGCAGCCATGCGAGCACCAGCAAACTGCCGATACATAGGAGGCGGCGCGCTAGCACCGTTGACTTGAATGCCCAGAATCTCTCCCCGCTTCAGGTTGAGCGCGCTAAAGGCTGCATCTGCTTGCGCTTGAGCGTCTTGAGTTGCTTTTTTGATTGCTTGTTTTTGAGCTTGTTCGATCGCACTTTCGGCAGCGACAAAACTCACGCCGTCTATGCGTGTGGCTCCGGCATTCACCGCATCGTCAAGCAAAGTGCCGGCAGATGCAGTATTAATCCGAAAAGTGACGGTATTCGTTGCCGTATAGCCCGTCAAGCGCTGTTGGTTGTTGTCGAAGTTATAAATGGGATTGAGGGAGATGCCGGCAGTTTCGAGTTTTTCGACTTGGCGCGATCGCAGCAACTCTAGCACAGCCGACGATCGCCTCGCCGCTTCCTGCTGCACCTCGGCCGCCGTTTTCCCCTGCACCTCAACCCCCAGTCGCACTTGTGTTTGAGTTGTGGGAATCGCTTCCACACCCCGCCCAGTAACAGTCAACGTTCTGATCCGCTGTTCTTGAGCCGCCGCCGGATCTAATCTCACAAAACTCACGAGAGTTAAGGTTAAACACAACGCTGTTACCAGACTGCGGAAGTTAATGCGATCGCGCGATCGTAAAGTTGAATTCATAAATTTGATTCTCCTCACATACAACAGATGCTATACTTTACCTTCCCACTGAAATTGCTAAATATCCGGGTTGTTACATTTTTAGCAACTAAAAAAATAGTCCGTACTTCTGAAGAAATTATGAGTTATTATGATGCCCGCAGGACGCTCCCCTAAAAAATGGGTGTTCTGGGTAAAATAAGAGGTTTGGCAACGATAAATAGAGAAACCCACCCAGTTTATGACACTCCGACGCAACTACTATTTCATTTTAAATAAAATTTAAAAATGATAAAATTGTTAAAAGATGCAATCCTTAAAACAAGTTGTCCGCAGACTCAAAAAAGAAACTTACGCTGTTTATTTAGCAAGTACAGACCAGAGAGTACCTTGGTACGCCAGAATTTTAGCAGGCCTTACGGTTGCCTATGCTTTTAGCCCGATCGACTTAATTCCTGACTTCATACCTGTTCTTGGCTACTTGGACGATTTGATAATTGTACCTTTGGGAATTTGGCTGGTACTGAAGATGATTCCGCCACAGGTTTTAGCCGAGTGTCGGGAAAAAGCAGCCGCCAAAATAGAGCAGAGAAAACCGATAAATCGGGCTGCTGCTGCTGTAATTATTGCCATCTGGATGGGCTTGGGAATATTAGCAGCAATTTGGCTGACACGAATATTTAAACGTTAAAAAAAATCACCTATCTAGTTATTGTGTAGGGTGCGCGCCAAGCACCTTACCTTAAACAAGTCGTTTGACCGAAAAATATTTAAAGTTTAAAAAATTACCATTCTAGTTATAATATAGGGTGCGCCAAGCGCACCTTACGTTAAAAAAACTCGCCGTATCCCATCCCAGTATTATTTACCTTAAACAATAAAACTAACTTTCTAGCTATGACTCAAACCACTGATTTCCTCAGCCACCTCAACCCATCTCAGCGCCAAGCAGTCGCCCATTATAACGGGCCGCTGTTAGTAGTAGCGGGCGCTGGTTCCGGCAAAACCCGAGCTCTAACTTACCGAGTTGCTAACTTAGTTCGCACCCATCGAGTCGATCCGGAAAATATTCTGGCGGTGACATTTACAAATAAAGCCGCCAGGGAGATGAAAGAAAGAATTGAGAAATTGCTGGCAACTCAGCAAGCTGAAGCCGAATATGGGAAACCTTTGGTAGAGTTGACCCCGGATGTGCAAACGAAATTGCGATCGCACATTTACCGCACAATTACCAAACACATTTGGATGGGGACTTTTCACTCTTTGTGCGGCCGGATTCTCCGCTACGATATTGAAAAATACCAAGACGAAAAAGGTCGCCAGTGGAAGAAAAATTTTTCAATTTTTGACGAGTCAGATGCTCAAAATGTCGTCAAACAAATTGTTACAAAAATACTCAATCTGGACGACAAGAAATTTGACCCGCGAAAAGTCCGCTATGCCATCAGCAATGCTAAAAATAAAGGTTGGTCGCCTCAAGAATACCAAGCAGCAGAACCAGATTATCGAGGTCGCGTGATTGGGGATGTTTACAGTCGCTACCAAGATGCTTTAGCAGCCAACAATGCCCTAGATTTTGACGACTTAATCCTCGTTCCTGTTAAACTTTTGAGCCAAAACGAGCAAGTATTAAGTTACTGGCATAAAAAGTTTTGCCATATTTTAGTTGACGAATACCAAGATACCAACCGCACTCAATACGATTTGATTCGGATGTTGGTGACAAATAACGCCGACCCGAAAAGCTTTGATAAATGGCAAAACCGCTCGATTTTTGTCGTGGGCGATGTCGATCAATCAATTTACAGCTTTCGGATGGCAGATTATACCATATTGCTGGAATTTCAAGAGGATTTCGGAGATGGTTTGTCCGACGATAAAACTCAGACAATGGTAAAATTAGAGGAAAATTATCGATCGCGCGAAAACATCCTGCAAGTTGCGAACCACTTGATCGAACACAATACCGAACGGATCGAGAAAATTCTGCGCCCGACTCGCGAACCGGGAGCTCCGATTGTTGTCTGGCGCGCCGACAACGAATTAGATGAAGCGGAATTTGTAGCAGGTCAAATTCATTCCTTAAAGCGCCAAAACTCCGAATACGAAAACGGAAGTAACTTTGCAATACTCTACCGCACAAACGCTCAATCTCGATCCTTTGAAGAAGCGTTAATGCGTTTAGACATTCCTTACAATATTGTCGGCGGGCTGAAGTTTTACGATCGCAAAGAAATCAAAGATATCCTAGCATACCTGCGGGCGCTTGCCAATCCCGACGATAGCGTCAGCCTCAAACGCATCATCAATACTCCCCGTCGCGGCATTGGGGATACCACATTTTCCAAAATCGAAGACGCTGCAACTCAGTTAGGCATTCCCCTGTGGGAAATCCTCAGCGATGAATCTTCTGTCAATACTCTAGCAGGGCGATCGGCAAAAGCTATTATTAAGTTTGCCGAAATGATTGGCCGTTGGCAATCGCAACTTGAAACCCTGCCGGCTTCGCAAATTGTCCAAGGAATTATCCAAGATTCAGGCTACATTGAAGATTTGAAAAATCAAGGAACCGACGAAGCCACAAACCGTATAGAAAACGTCATAGAATTGTACAATGCAGTGCTACAATTTGAAGAACAAAACGAAGAACCGACGCTGACATCATTTTTAGCAAAAGCATCTTTAGCATCCGATTTAGATGATTTGCAGGAAGAAGATTCCCGCGTGTCGCTGATGACGCTGCACTCAGCAAAAGGGTTAGAATTTCCCGTGGTATTTTTAGTCGGAATGGAACAGGGTTTATTTCCCAATTTCCGCAGCTTGGACGATCCCAAAGCGATCGAAGAAGAACGCCGTTTGTGCTACGTCGGCATCACTCGCGCCCAGGAATTGCTATTTCTCACCCACACTCGCGAACGCCGCCTCTGGGGAGGTTTCCGGGAACACTGCACCCCTTCGCTATTCTTAGGGGAATTGCCCACACATTTGCTGGCTGGAAGTGCGAAGAAAACTCCAGCGGGGAAAACGGCTGCATCTAAGGCAAAAACTAATAATTCAGCCGCTAATTCCGGGAGTTCTCAAGCGGGAACCAATGGACAATCGACGGATTGGCAAACGGGCGATCGGGTTTTTCATCATGCTTTTGGAGTTGGAGAAATTACGCACGTTTTAGGGGCGGGCGACAAAATTAATTTGGCAATTAAGTTTTCGGGTTTGGGCAGAAAAATTATCGATCCGAGAACAGCTAAGTTGCAGCGAGTGTAAGAGAAAATCCGGCGGTTTAAACCGCGTCTATACAGGCAAAACCTAGAATAGCGGCTTGAAGAAGGGGCGGTTAAAAGGCGGTAAAAATTACGTTTTTATCTTTAGTCCATGTCGGGAACCTCGTTTGTGTAGACGCGGTTTCAACCTTCGTTTTATGTAACTAAAAAGTAGAAATAAAAACCTAAACTCTTATGTCTTACAGTCAATTTACGACCATCGGCAAGGTTAAAGAAGCCTTCAATCTTACAGTAGTGGAAGGAATCAGATTTCTGCCGGAAATCGAACCGATCGCACCCGCAACAGCATTGCAGACCATGCTGGAAACAAATTTGCCTTGGGCGATCGCCACAAGCACCGAAAAAGCTCGTTCTGAAGCTATTATCAACCCTGTATTGCTGGAAGTTCGCAGGATTCTGAACCAACAAATCAGCGTGTTTTCGGGTGAGGAATTTAATGTTGATGTAGCTGTTGGACTTACAGGAGTTTGCGATTTTATCATCAGCCGTTCCCCGGAACAATTAGACGTGGAGGCCCCGGTAATTGTGATGGTGGAAGCTAAAAAAGGAGATTTGAAAGTAGGTTTGGGTCAATGTATTGCTGAAATGGTGGCGGCCCAGAGATTTAATGAAGCCAAAGGGCGATCGATTTCCGTCATTTACGGCAGCGTTTCCAGCGGCACAGCTTGGCGGTTTCTCAAGCTGGAAGGGCAAATAGTGACGATCGATCTTACCGATTATCCGCTACCTCCAGTAGATAAAATATTGGGATTTTTAGTGTGGATGGTGCGCGAAAATTAGCATTATATCCCCATCGCCCCCCGCATCGCCAACAGCGCCACCCCGTAAGCAGCCGCAGTATGAATCGGCGTTTCAACAGGGACTTTTAAATAACGCTTTCTAATCGCACTCCAAACCGCATTTTTGGCCCCGCCGCCAGCAGTATAAACTTTGGTCAAAGGAGTTGCACCCAATTCTTGCAATAATTGATATCCCCGCGCTTCAATCCGCGCTATGCTTTCTAGCAAACCGTGCAGAAATTCCACTGAATCAGTTGGACGCGGTTCGAGTCGGGGCGCCAAATTCGGGTCATTAATCGGAAAGCGATCGCCCTTTTTCAACAATGGGTAATAATCCAGCAAACTCTCTTGTTCTGGATCAATTTGTGTGCTATAATTATTCAACTCCACATCAGTAAAAAAGTGTCGCAGCACGGCACCTCCGGTATTAGAAGCACCTCCAACTAACCACAAATCGCCTAATTTATGACTGTAAATCCCGTATCTAGAATCATCTACGCGGGTATGACTTAACAGTTTGACTGCTAGTGTAGAACCGAGAGAAGTTACTGCTTCCCCTGGTAAATTGACACCGCTTGCTAAAAATGCTGCAATGCTATCGGTTGTGCCAGCACAAATCATACAATCGCGGGGAAAACCGAAGCGATCGCCCACTTGAACTCTCACTTCCCCCACAGGCGTGCCCGGTGCGACAACTTCCGGCAATTCAGGAGTTGCAGCGCCCGCAATTCCCTCTATCAGCCAATTCGGATAGCACAAAGTATCCACATCGAAACCGAGTTTCAAAGCATTGTGATAGTCGCTAATTCCCAATTTTCCGTGCAGCAGAAATGCCAGCCAGTCAGCTTGATGGAGGAAATAAAGCTTCTCAACAGGCAAGATGCCTGTTCCACAAAGACTGAATTGTGTTGTGGCGTGGGCTTCTAGCCCGCCCTCCTGCCACCACAGGAGTTTTGCCAAACTGGATGTAGCGCTCAATACTGTGTGGTTATCCGGCGCGATCGCCCGCAACCTCTCTGTCACGGCTGCACCCCGCGCATCATTGTATAAAATCGGCTCGCATACTGGTATACCCTCGGTATTGCACAGCATGACCGTGGAAGATGTGCCGTCAAGGGCGATCGCCCTTACCTGATTGCGGATTGCTGGGGGAATTTGCTCGATCGAATCCCACAGCGCATTTTGCCACACCGAGGGCAATTCAGTCTGTTGTTGCCCGTTGTTGGCAAAAGTATATTCTGTCTCACAATGTATTGTACCCTGGGAGTCTATGACAGTCGATCGCGCGCCAGTCGTGCCGAAATCTATTCCCAAATAAAGATTCATTTGTTACTCCCGCGAATTTTCCTATTTTGAGTAAACCACAAAGTTTATTTACATCTTATGGTTGTTTCTAACTCCACTTCTTCAGCGAGAATATCAGCATTTATCTGCTCTTTATCCTATTCTTTAAATAGGGGATAATTTTCTAAGGTGCGATCGCTAGTTCTGAAAAGTTTTATGTCTTCTACAGATTTTAATAGGGCATATCTACCCTGTATATGTTTTAACATAATTGGTGGGCTACACTTCGCTAACTCACCCTAAATTTCGTAAAAATAAGGTTCGATAAAAAAGACTTTAAAAAAGGCTGAAATCGCTATAAATTACAGCTTACAGCTCTCGATGCGAAAGAAGAGAGAACCATACAACCAACCCTAACCACCCCAACACCCCAACAACCCAACCCAATCCTTCTCCCCCCCACGCAAACACACGCGCACACGACGGGAGGTGCCCCCGTGGTGCTTGCAAATTAAAGGTTAAATCATTGTAGGTCAACCACTCTTTCCTCCCCTTTCTCCTCTTTCGCCAACCGACACGATCGCCTAGCTTGCATTCAGTGTCATAATCAACTTTACCGCCTATTTCTAACCAGATTTTTCTCTGGACACTAAACCCGAAACGACCCTGACTATATTTTACCCACAACTGGTCGATCGTCCGCAAATCCTCGCCAGGAAAATTCTCGATCGAGTTCGTATCGAACCAACCTTCCTTCTCCCGTCTCGCAGCTTTTAACATCACTTTGAATGTTTCCTGATCCGCCTCTTTCCACTCCCCTGTGGCCAATAAATCCCGGAGACGAGTATAGTCAACACCCCGCGCTGATTTAAGCGAGTCTGGTGGCGATGCCGGTGGAGGTGTTTGAGCTGATAATTGAGGTGATTGAGTACCAAGAGCCTGCAAAACTTCAGTAGCAGATTGATAACGTTTTTTAATAGCAGGTTGTATCATTTTATCTAAAATTTGACCCAGTTCCGAGCTGACAGATGTTTTTAAGTGTTCTCGCCACACCCACTCAAACTCGCTATCATCGAATAAATCAATCGGCTCAACCTGAGTTAACAGACACAGACAAGTCACACCCAGACTATAAATATCACTAGCATGAATCGGTTTACCGTTGGCTTGTTCTGGTGCCATATATCCAGCCGTCCCGATTCTCGTTCCCGTTAGCCCTAGAGCCGTTTGTGTCGCATATTTCGCGGCTCCAAAGTCAACTAAAACCAGTTGCCTATCTTGCCTAAGAATAATATTTTCTGGCTTGATATCCCGGTGAATTACTTGGCGGGAATGAATGAACTCGAATACTGGCAATAAATTATTAAGCAAGTCGCGAATCTGCGTTTCGCTAAAATATCCCTTAGATTCTAGTGTTTGGGCTAAATTTTCACCGTCGATGAATTCTTGCACTAAATACTGCCGTTCATCTTGACTAAAATATGCTAACAAGTCGGGAATTTGAGAATGTTTACCCAACTGTTCTAGGCGGACTGCTTCAAGCTCAAATAACTCAGCAGCTTTCTGGATACTAGAAGTGCCTTGAACTTGGGGGTAAAATTGTTTAATAACACAGGGAGGTTTAGATGGTTTATACTCGTCAACAGCTAGAAAAGTGCGCCCAAATCCCCCTTGTCCAATAATTTTTTGGGCTCCGTAGCGATCGCCCAATAGCAGTTTATTCCCACATTTTTGACAAAATTTTGTAGAGCCCGACGGGTTTTGGAATAGGCAATCAGGGTTTAGACACTGGCTCATAAAATATGCTTACAGATTACAGATTAAAGCTCTCGATGCGATGCCAGCGGACATGGTGTTAAATGTGAAACAGCAGATCCGGGTAAAGAGACGGCATTGCCGATATGTGTCAACTTAAGTCTGAAACCTTTGTATCTCTCGCTTTTATCCGAGGCTATATCCCCCTAAATCCCCCTTAAGAAGGGGAGTAGGGGTTGACTTTGAGATCGCTCCGGTTCCCCCCTTCTTAAGGGGAGTAGGGGTTGGCTAGGGGGGATCTGGCCTCGACGATAAACAGCAGTCTATGACCACGTTTGACCTTAAGTTGAGACTAATAGGCACAGCCTAAGTCCCCACTCAAAACTCGTTAAACTTTTGTCCCGCACTCAGGACAAAAGTTATTGGTGGAAACATTCTTAGCGCCGCAACTCGGACAATAAATCAACTCCGCTGATTGCAACTTGCTACGATCGGGCAAACCAACCATTTGAGCGTTGCTCTTACCCGGAACTACCATCGGGTAGCAGTTTTCATCCCTCGTCACCTTCACATTCATCAGCACCGGGCCGTCGTGAGCGAGCATTTGTCCGATCGCATCTTTGAGTTCCTCCGGCCGTGAAACCAGCATCCCTCTCACCCCGTAAGCTTCAGCCAGCATCACAAAATCCGGCATCCCTACAGTCATATTCGACGACGAATAACGCTCCCCGTAGAACGCCTGCTGCCACTGCCGCACCATTCCCTGCCAGCCGTTATTTACAATAACAATCTTGACATTAATGCCGTATTGTGCTAGAGTTCCCAGCTCTTGAATATTCATTTGCACGCTAGCATCGCCAGCAATACAAATCACTTGCTCATGCGGTAGGGCCATTTTCGCGCCCATCGCCGCCGGCAGCCCGAAACCCATCGTGCCCAAACCAGCACTAGAAATCCAGCGGCGCGGCCCGTTGTTCAAGAATTGAGCCGACCACATTTGATGTTGACCGACATCTGTTGTGTAGTAAGCATCCGGCGCTTGAGTAGCCAACTGGGAAATCACCTCTTGCGGAGACAAAATGTCTGGGTAATGAGGCACAACTAACGGATAGTCCTGTTTCCACTGATCGATCCTGTGCAGCCATTCCGCAGTCTGTCCGGTCTTCCCCGAAACTCCAGTTTCCCGACAGCGGCGCAGCAAATCGATCAAAACATGGCGGACATCTCCGACAATCGGCACATCAGGGCCTCGATTTTTGCCTACTTCCGCCGGGTCGATATCGATGTGAATCACCTTCGCCCGCGCGGCAAACTCGTCTAATTTGCCTGTCACGCGATCGTCAAACCTCGCCCCTACAGCAATCAGCAAATCGCACTCGGTAACGGCAAAATTAGCGTAAGCCGTGCCGTGCATCCCCAGCATTTTCACGGACAAAGGATGGTTTTCGTCAAAGGAACCTTTGCCCATCAGCGTTGTCGTGACCGGCAATTGGAAAAGTTCGGCGAGTTCCTTAATTTCCTCGTGGGCCCCCGCGGCGATCGCCCCGCCGCCCACATAAAGCAAAGGACGCTTTGCTTCCTTCAGCAAATGAATCGCTTGATTAATCTGGCGGGGATTGCCCTTCACCGTCGGCCGATAGCCGGGAATTCTCACAGATCCCGGTTCCACGGGCAGATAGTCAAATTCTTCTAAACCCACATCCTTGGGTACATCAACCAACACCGGCCCCGGCCGCCCTGTACTCGCGATGTGGAAAGCTTCAGCCACAATTCGCGCCATATCTCCCGGCTCGCGCACTACATAGGAATGCTTGACAATTGGCAGGGTAATCCCGTAAATATCTGTTTCCTGAAACGCATCAGTGCCGATCGCCGGACGAGGCACCTGACCGGTAATAATTACCATCGGGATCGAATCCATGTGGGCCGTCGCAATCCCCGTCACCAAATTAGTTGCGCCAGGGCCCGAAGTAGCAAAACAAACCCCAACTTGTCCGGTAGCGCGGGCGTACCCGTCGGCCGCGTGAGCAGCACCTTGCTCGTGCCGCACCAGAATATGTTTGATAGCGCCAGTTTCTTCAGCGCGGTAGAGTTCGTCGTAAAGTGGCAGAATTGCGCCGCCGGGATAACCAAAAATATGCTTCACCCCGTGGCGGATCAAGCTGTCAATCAGAGCAAATCCACCAGTTGCACGCCTAACGGTCACTTTAGTTTTTAGTTGCACAGAATTTCCTTCCTTAAACTAATTATGATTTTTAATGAAAGCTTTTATACTACTTTAATCTTAATTAATGAAACTATGAAAATTTAAGTGGTGAGATTTTACGAAAGATTTCGCGATCGGAGAGGGTTCGCCCGATCGAGACATTGTGGAACAGCAGAGGAAGAAAAGAAACAGAGCAAATCGCGGCTTCTATGCCGGTTTACCGTGATATCACCCTTTTAGAGCATTCGTGATTCGGCATTCGACAAGAAAAACAATCGTTTCAGCAATTAAGAAGGTCCTAATCATCAGAGCGGTTGCTATGTTAGAGATCGATCGCGAAAAGAAAGCCCTTTTCCTTCTTCTTCCCTCTTCCTTCCGTCTGCATTCTTCCTTCTTGCCAAAGTTCAGAGAACATCCTGCAAGACTTTGCGGGTATGTCGCCAAGCTACCATGCCCATCACTGAGACCAAAAAGCCCAAACTCAGTAACACGATCCGCAAGCCGAGGTCATCCGATCGGACGGCTTTGCTGACAGCATCTGTCAGCGGGCCGGTAATCGCTAAAGGCACGCTCAGAGCAATATTAATCGCATTGTTTTCCAATCCAAAGACCTTGCCCCGCATTGATTCTGGAGTTTTTTCTTGAATCAGAGCCTGCATCGGCCCGTTAATTAACGAAGCACCAAAACCGAACAGAGCACTCAATCCGAATCCCACCCACAACTGTCGGGTAAAGGCAAACATTGCTAATACAAAACCCATCATCAAGAAACCGATTAACGGCAGAGGTTTGTGGTGGAACCGACTGCCCCAGTGTCCCAAAAAGCCTGCGCCGAAGACCATTCCGACTCCTGCTGCAGCTAGCAAAAAGCCAAATTGAGTTTCTTTGAGACCTATTTTGCCTGAAAGTGCGATCGCCAGCACCTGAAGCGCCGCAAACACGGAATACAAAATCGTCAACTGCACCATCGCGTTGCTGACAAGGTGATTGTGTTTCACATACCGCAAACCTTCCTTGAGGTCTTGCCAAGGATGGACGTTTTTGGCACTGCTGCCGACATGACCTTCTTTGATCTGCATGGCATAGATCAAACCTGCTGATATCAGGTACAACCCGCCCAGCAAAAACTCTTGAGAAGCTGATCCGAAGCTGTGTTTGACCCAACTAAACAGCGGTTCGCCGATCGTCATCCCGATAATGATCCCGCCCATTGTGGACGAGGCGAACAGAGCATTTGCTGACATCAGTCCCTCTCGCCCCACGACTAGGGGGACGGCTGCCGCTTCTGCAGGAGCAAAAAATTGCGTTACGGTAGAGATCAAAAACGTCATCGTCAACAAAACCACAAAAGCTTTGGGCAAAAACGGCAAAGCTACAATCAACCCGGCTCGAATCACATTGCAGGCGATCAGCATTTGCTTTTTGGAAAAGCGGTCTACGACGATACCGGCTGCGGAACCAAAGACGATCGCCGGCACTGTGTAGGCGATCATCACCGCTGACAGCATAGAATTTCCCGAATGCTGCCAAGAAACAGGCCAGGGTAGGTAGTCGCCTGTTTTTAGTAGAATAATCAGCAATACGTAAAAGATTTTATCCGCCACTTGGGCTAATAACTGGCCCGTCCACAAGGCGAGGAAGGGGCGATTTCTCAGTAGGGCATCAAGCCCGCTGCGGTCAGGAGGAGGGCTGGCTGGGTGCATAGGAATAGTTTAACTGACCGCCTCTGGCAATTATAGTTTTCAGCAATACGTGCAAATCTGACATAGCAAAGCGGAAACTCGGAAAACTCCTGTCTCCTGCGTTCTTTTTCTGTTTTAGCAGATCGGCGGGGGACGGCTGCTGCAGTCTTCTTAACTCTACCGCGATCAGCCGGAACCGAGAACCCGCTCGCCCGGAAAATCCGAGAAGATTGTTAAAGGTTGGCGTGCATTTCATCGCGAGTACAAGATAGGGTAATATACTTGACAAAATACTTGCTGCTGGCAGTGATATTAAAAGATGTCACGCCGATTAAGTAATATAACGAAGGTACTAACTGTTAGGAGTGAGAAACTTGAAAAAGGTTGAAGCTATTATTCGCCCCTTTAAACTAGACGAAGTGAAAATCGCACTCGTCAATGCTGGTATTGTGGGGATGACTGTTTCTGAAGTTAGAGGTTTTGGCCGTCAGAAGGGCATGACAGAACGCTATCGCGGTTCCGAGTACACCGTTGAGTTTTTGCAAAAGCTCAAAGTCGAGATTGTTGTGGAAAACGATCAGGTTGACATGGTGGTTGATAAAATTATCGCGGCTTCCCGCACGGGCGAGATTGGCGACGGCAAGATTTTCATCTCTCCTGTAGAACAAATTATTCGGATTCGGACTGGGGAAAAGAACTTGGAGGCAATCTAAGATACTGGGGCATTGGGCATTGGCCAAACAGGGCATTGGTAATTGGTCATCGGTAACTGGTCATTGCCAACGAAAAACCTCTTTCCTGTTTAGTTTTGATACCTAAGTGTCAATATCCAATGCCACAGTTACCCCATGTTTTGGCTTTTTTCCGCATTACGGGTTGACAATATTAGCCATTTTTGGTAATAAAGCCTGGAATGCTCGGCCGCGGTGAGAGTGCGATCGCTTGATATCCGGTGTCATTTCGGCAAAAGTCTGTTGCTGTGCGGGTACGTAGAAAATGGGATCGTATCCGAAACCTCCCGTACCGCGAGGAGTCTCCAGGATTTCGCCCCGGCAAATTCCTTCTACTTGCAAGGCAATTGTACCGTCGGGACGGGCGATCGCGATCGCGCAAACAAATTGTGCTTCCCGGTTGTGTTCGCTTCCCAATTCTTTGAGAAGTCGAGATA
Organism: Microcoleus sp. MON2_D5; assembly: GCF_036701905.1. NCBI lineage: Bacteria > Bacillati > Cyanobacteriota > Cyanophyceae > Oscillatoriales > Microcoleaceae > Microcoleus > Microcoleus sp. MON2_D5. Next base: position 30,562 of record NZ_JAUBRM010000007.1, on the reverse strand, counting down.
TCCTGTCAGCATCGGTTTTGCCGTAGCGTGCGGAGTAAATCCCAGGTTGGCCGTCGAGTGCGTCTACCATTAAACCAGAATCATCGGCGATCGACCATTTGCCCGTTGCTTTTGCCACTTCAGATGCCTTCAAGCAAGCATTAGCAATAAAAGTTTCGCCTGTTTCCTCGATTTCCAACTCTTCCGGTTTTAGTTCCAATTCCCATCCCAAATCCTGCAGGTAAACTTGCATTTCCTTGAGTTTACCCGGATTGCCCGTAGCTACAACTAGCAATTTGCGATCGGTCATTATTTCTCTTAAAACTTACGGCTCCATATTAACAAAAGATTGGGAAAATGGTTGCAACAAAATTCCCAAAATCTTATCAACATCTTGAATATAGTATTCAATCGTATCGATATAAACAGTAGTTTCCTCCAAAATCAAGAATTTCCAGTTAGTACCCGTCGTCACCGCGCCGTAAATGCGATCGACCTCAGTGTCTTGGTTTTGATTGAAACATTGAGCCGCTACCATTGCGGCCACGCATTGACCCAAACCGCCAATAATATCTTCCTTTTTGGCCTCAAAAATTGTTATAACCGGAGCACTGATGAACAATTGTTCTGAAGATCCGCTAATAATATAATCGCAAAATCCTTGCAAACCTCTTTCTGGATCGACAGTAAAATCCTTACCAGAAAAAAGAGAAACTTGTTTGTTTAACAATCGCCGGACTTCTGCTAATATGGGGGCAATCAAAAATTCTGAGCGAGCTTTTTCGGTGGAAATAAAAGTGGCTAGCGGTACATAATCAATTAGGATTGTTGTTAAAATTTCGGATGGTGAAACTGGTTTTGTCTCGGCAAATAAATTGCGAGTTTCATCTAAGGTTAATCCAAAATCTTTTTTGACTCTCGCAAGGCTGAAATCGCTGTATGCCATTTGCTTTTATCCTAAAATTAACCTGATCTAGCAATAGTATTTCATTGGTGAGTAAGATTTTTTTTACGAACCGCGAAGACGCGAAGGACGCGAAGAAGAGAAGAGAAAGAGTTCACAATTGATGGGAGGATTGCTACGGCAATACTTTTTTTAACCGCAGAGGGCGCAGAGGACACGGAGAAAGAGAGATTTGATCTCAAGTAATCCGCGTTCATCTGCGTTTATCTGCGGTTGAAAACTCCGATTAATTATGCGCCCAAGCTTTCGCCCAGTTTAAGTTTTGCATAACTTCTTTCAATGTCGCCGCTTCTGAATACAGCCGCAACACAGGTTCGGTTCCGCTAAAGCGAATTAACAGCCAACTTCCGTCTGCTAAACGGAATTTATATCCGTCAACTTTATTGCAATCTACAACTGCTTTGCCGGCGATTTCTGTTAAGGGTTGATTTTCCAACAGTCCCAGCAAGCGGGAACGTTCGTCCATGTTTGCTAAGTGCAAGTCTATTCTGTCATAAGCTGAAGAAAAGCTTGTTTCTTGTTGCAGCCGGGTGTAAATTTCGCTTAAGTCTTCCCCGGATTTGACAACTGCTTCTAATAAGTACAGCGCTGACAATAAAGCATCTCGTTCGGGGATGTGTGTACCGTAGCCAATTCCTCCCGATTCTTCGCCGCCGACTAAGACTTGGGTGGTTAACATTCGATCGGCTATATACTTGTAACCGATCGGCGTTTCAAATAAAGGCAAGTCGTACAGCTTGGCAATTTTGGGAATTATGTCTGAACCGCTGACTGTTTTGATGACTTCCCCGGCCAACCCGCGCCGTTTTGCTAAATGTTCGATTAATATGGGAACTAGGATTTGTGAACTGAGAAAGTTGCCACTAGAGTCAACGGCTGCAATTCGATCGCTATCTCCGTCAAATACAAATCCGATCGACAAACCAGAACTTTTTCGCTGGTGAGTACGCATCACCCGAAATAACTGCGACAGGTAGCGCGGCAAAGGTTCCGGTGCACCGCCACCGAACAGCGGATCTCGATCGCTGTTGACTTCGTGCACTGTTTCTTCTAAAATTTGAGCTAATCCTCCGGCTGCGGCACCGTGCATTACATCTACAAATACTGTAATTTTGCCGCTGGCGATCGCTTCTTTAATCGCCTCAATATCTACCATTTCCCGCAATGTTTTGCAGTAAGCCGGCCAAGGATTAAAATTCTCCAATTTCCCGGGAGTGGCTGAAAGTGCCGCCGGATTGTCGAGTTTTTCTTCTATCTTTTGAGTAACTTCGGGCGACACTGAACCGCCAAATCCGCCCTTGACTTTTAACCCTAAATATGCACCGGGATTGTGGCTGGCTGTCAGGACGATCGCACCCAAAGCATTTAATTGTTTGGCAGCTAAACTGAAAGCTGGAGTGGGGGCGTAGGATTCGCTCAACAGCACGTCAAATCCTGCGTTTTGGACGGCAACAGCCGCTGTTTTGGCAAATTCTTCAGCCAGAAACCGGCGGTCGTAACCGACAATTACGGTACCGCTGCTGCCATCGCTGCTGCCGGTTTGTGCGAGAACTTGTGCCGCTAAGGGAGCGACTAACGCTACGCGATCGAATGTAAAATCGTCAGCAATGATGCCGCGCCAGCCATCTGTACCGAATTTAATAGGATTCATTTAGTCACAAGTCATGAGTCACCCGTCTATTTTATGGGTTTATTAGTCGATCGTCATCTGATTTTAGATTTTAGATTTTAGATTTTAGATTATGGAATTGCTCCCACAGCCTTTACTCTGGCTATTGACTGTTGACTGCTGACTGTTAGCTGCTGACTGTTAGCTGTCATTAGCCTTGCTTGATAGATTATGTTGGGTTTCGTCCCTCAACCCAACCTACTAATTACTGTTAACTGCCAACTGCCAACTGTCAACTGTCAACTGTCAACTGACTAAAAGAATGCCGGTTGGTGGCGGATCAAATTCAGGAATTCTTCGCGAGTTTTCTGTTCATCTTGAAAGACGCCCAACATTGCACTCGTAACCGTCCAAGCACCGGGTTTTTGCACGCCCCGCATCGTCATGCACATATGGCTGGCTTCCATTACTACAGCTACTCCCTGCGGTTCCAATATTGTCTCAACTGCTTCGGCAATTTGGCGCGTCAAACGTTCTTGCACCTGCAACCGGCGGCTGTACATCTCGGCAATTCTGGCTAATTTGCTCAGTCCCACTACTTTTTGGTTGGGAATGTAAGCGATGTGAACTCGGCCCATAAACGGCAGCATATGGTGTTCGCACATACTGAATACGCTGATGTCTCGCACCAGTACCATTTCGTTGTGACCTTCGTCAAAGATAGCGCCGTTGAGGAGTTCTTCGAGGGATTGACTGTAGCCACTGGTGAGAAACCGCATTGCTTCTGCTACCCGCTTCGGGGTTTTGAGCAATCCTTCGCGTTCGGGGTCTTCCCCTACTCCCAGCAGCATTGTCCGAACGGCGGCCATCATTTCTTCCTGGCCTACTTCTGAGGGTACGGGTACGTTGGATTCTTGACCGTGCGATGAATTGCGATCGGGTCGAGTGGGGATGCGCGGGGGGTTATTATCTGCGGTTTGTAACAGTTTCATGCTGTCAGTCGAGAGTGAGTTCGAGCCATTGGAATCGGTGGAAGATGCAATTGTCATAACAATTTGGTGTGAGGGTGAATCGATATTTCGATTTTCGATTGGGGGATATAGCTAGAGATTCAAAGATTGTTGAATTCGAGAAAAATCCAGCAGTCTAAAATCTCAAGTTCACAAAACTCCTGCGTTGGACATGAGCGTGATTTCTTCAATTACTGCACTTGCTGGCAACTGAACTGCGTGCAGAATAGATTGGGCGACGATTTCTGGGGTTAACATGGCGGTGCGATCGAAGTCGGCGTGCACGGTGTCTGTGTCCCACATGGGAGTATTGACAGAACCCGGACAGATTGCTGTTACGCGAATTCCGTGAGCCCGTTCTTCGGCGGCTAAGGTTTTAGACAAAGCCATGAGACCGAATTTACTGACGCAGTAGGCTCCCCAGTTGGGGAAGGTTTGGCTGCCGGCGATCGAGGAAACGTTGATGATGATTCCCGATCCGCGATCGCGCATGGAGGGCAAAACTCCTAAAATGCACTGCCAAACGCTAGTCAGATTGAGGTCTAGAACGCTCTGCCACTCGGCTAGCGGCGTTTCCGTTAAAGAGCCGGTGTAGCCCATGCCAGCGCTGTTGACCAGGATATCTACGGAACCCAATTGAGATGCGATCGCGCTGATGCTGCTTTGCACTTGCTCAATTTTGGCTAAGTCTAAGGGATAAGCTTCTGCTTTCACTCCGACTTCTCGGGCTGCTGCGGCAACGGCTTCTAAGTTTTCCGACTCTCGGCTAACTAAGGCCAGATTTATGCCCTCGGCGGCGAACGCTAGAGCCGTTGCTTTGCCAATACCGCTGCTGGCTCCCGTTATCAGAGCCTGCTTTGTTGTTGGATGGTTCATTCAGTGTCCTAATACTTTCGCTCGGCAACTCCCTACAGCGTTGCAGCCTTCTGAGGCAAATTAGACAACTGTCTGCTGCGGGCGATAACAGTTAATTATGAGATGAACATTAAGAACTGTTAAGCCGTGTCACCTGAGAAATTATAACACTGCTGACAGATCCGCAGAATAGTGAGTTATCAGTTAGGAGTTGGAAGTTAAGAGATTGTTCACTACATAACTGATAACTCTGAATCGATCGGCTCAAGCAGAAATTTCAGTGAACACACCGATATGGCGAAACTTTTGATACCGAAGTTCGCGTCGCTGCTGAGCCGTAAGCTGTGTGAGTTCTGCTAAGTTTTCCAACAAAGCTTGTTTGAGCATGGAAGCGGCTTTGAGGGGATTCGAGTGAGCGCCACCGATCGGCTCGGGTACTATTTGATCGAGAATGCCGAGGTTTTTCAAGTCCCAGGAAGTGATTTTGAGGGCTTCTGCAGCCAAACTAGCTTTGCCAGAGTCTTTCCAGAGAATGGCCGCACAAGCTTCGGGAGTGGCGACGGTGTAGACGGAATGTTCCAGCATCAACAGCCGCTCGCCGACGCCGATACCCAAGGCGCCGCCGGAACCGCCTTCGCCGATGACTGTGCAAATAATGGGAACGTCGAGACGAAACATTTCTCGGAGGTTGCAGGCGATCGCCTCTCCCTGTCCGAGCTGTTCTGCTTCTAAGCCCGCCCAAGCTCCGGGAGTGTCGATAAACGTGAAAATTGGCATTCCGAAGCGATCGGCGTGTTCCATCAACCGCAGGGCTTTGCGGTAGCCGCCGGGAGCAGCCATGCCAAAGTTGCGGGCGATATTGTCTTTAGTGTCACGGCCTTTTTGATGGCCGATGATGACTGTGGGACGCCCGTCTATGCGGGCAATTCCGCCGACGAGGGCCGGGTCGTCTCCGCCGCGCCGATCGCCGTGAAGCTCGATCCACTCGTCGCTAATTGCCTGAATGTAATCGAGGGTGCTGGGGCGGCGCGGGTGACGGGCGAGTTGCAGCCGCTGCATGGGGGACAAGCTGCTGAAAATCTCTTGTCGCAGTTGTGTCGAGCGAGCTTCGAGTTTGCGAATTTCGTCGGTAACATCGACGCTGTTTTCTTCGGCGAGTTCGCGGATCTGGTGAATTCGGGTTTCTAGTTCCGCCAGCGGCTTTTCAAAATCTAGGAGTAGTGGTTTGCGGTCGGGGTTTGCCACGCTGATAATTTCTATAAGGTTTTGAGGTTTTGTCGATCGACTATTTTCCGATCCTACCCTGTCTGGGGATAGTAAAAAAGACGGAAAAATTGCCAACTTTGGGTTTTAAATTTTGTATGATATCAAATTTGGTCACATCATAATTATCATAGAGCGCGACCCGGAAGCTCGCGCTGCACTCGGAAAAATATTATTCCGATGCCAACGAAAGAGTCAACAGTTAAAATTTCCAATTTAACTGTTGACTCTTAACATCAAACTGACATTAATAAAGGTCGGAAACCGTGTTTGACAGAAATCAGACCGATTTGCTCCATCTTTTCCACAGTAATTTGATTCCGTCCCCAAGAAAAATTGGTATACAATTTTTCAAATTCCAGCAGCATTGATTCGGCAAAACACGCAAACAACTGTCGGCCCGGTACATCCATATTGACAATCTTCATAATTTTCCACTCAATATCGAGGGAATGCTCCACAATCCCGCCATTTAGTACGTAAATTCCGGGATGCTGAACCTGAGTTGCCAAATTTTTCGGATAGCCACCGTCAATCAATAAACAGGGTTGCTTCAATGTCTTAGGGTCAATTTCTACTCCCTTTGGCATACTGGCTACCCACACTACAATATCCGCTTGGGGCAGGGCTTCTTCCAAATCCATGATTTTGCCGCGCCCCAATTCCGATTGCAAATCTTGCAATCGTTCTTTGTCGCGGGCAATGAGCAACAATTCTGCTACATTTGTTTTAACATTCAGCCAGCGACAGACAGCACTGCCAATATCGCCAGTAGCACCGCAAACGGCTACAGTGGCTTTTGAAAGTTCAATCCCCAATTTTGGGGCTGCTTCTTCTACTTGGCGGCAGAGGATATAAGCCGTGTGAGTGTTACCAGTGGTGAAGCGCTCGAACTCCAACTTGAGATTGCGAATTTGCTTAATTTGCTGCAAGTTGAAAGTCTCAAAAATGATCGAAGAAAAGCCGCCTAAAGCAGTGATGTTAATCCCGTGTTTTTGAGCGTGTGCCATCGCATTAAGGATTTTGCGAGTGGCTGCTTTAATCCGGCGAGTGGCGAGCATTTCTGGCAGAAAACAGGACTCCACATAGTGGCCTTCTATTTTTTGTCCAGTGATGCTTGTTACCGTGATATGATCAACTATTTGGGGCGGTGCGCTGCACCAAAAATCGAGACCTTGATCGGCATATTCTGGATAGCCCAGCTCGTTAGCTACTGATTGGGCGTGTTCTAAGCTGGTTAAGTGACCGATTAGACCAAACATTAAGTTGTCAAATGAAGGAAGATGGAAGGTGGAAGATGAAAGAAGGAAGATGGAAGATGGGAAGATTAAAAATTTATATTTTAAAATGAGTTATCCCATTTTTAATTTTTAATTTTTAATTTTTTTCCCATTCCTTATTTCCGAATTAACTAGGCTGCGAGGCCTTGTGCTGACATCCGCATGATATCGCGGTTGTTAAAGCCTATGTTGCCTAGAGCTTCGCCGTAGGCAATCATAAAGTCTTCGATTAAAGCGTCTTTTTCCATTCCCAAGACGCGGGCATCGTCTGCGACAGCGTTTAGCAGTTTCCAGATGATGGGCAGGTTTTGGCGGTTGGCGGCTTCTAGTTCCGCTTTGGATTCCTCAAAGTGAGCTTGCAGCCAGACTTCCCCAAAGTTGAGGTGGCTGTATTCTTCTTTGACGACGCCTTCGGTGATTTTGCGAGCAAAGTCATCGGCGACGGGGATGTAGATGTTGTAAGCTGCGATCGCAAAACACTCGATAATTAGCGATTGAATCAACAAGCAAGTTACAATCTGACCTTGGGCCGCTGCCGTCTGGAAGTTTTTGTGCAGTTCCGAAAAGAACTCTTTGGCAAATGCCATGTCGGGCGTGACTTTAAGATTCCGGCCACAAGCTTGGAAGCCTTTCATGTGGCGGTTCTCCATCTTGGACAAGCCAACTAACTCTGCTTTTTTGTCCGCCAACAGTTCGGCCAGTGTCAGGTAATTGTCGTGAGCTTCTTGTTCGCCTTCAATCACAATGGCGTTGATGCGGCTGTAAGCATCTTTGTAAGTTTCGGTTTGAAAGTCAATTGTTGGGCTGGCCTCAAGCTGGGGCATAGATATGTATTCTCCTCATATAAGCTTGTGGGATGTTTGGAAACCCCTTTAAAATTGGGGGTCAGTGACAGTGCACTTTACCTTTTTTGAACGCACCCCATCTAAATCAGAGATTATAGCTGAGGATTCTTTCGACAAAGAACTTTTCTTTGACGTTCCGGGAAAAACTGGCGTCCTCAGCGTGTTTGCCGGACTTTTGCCGTCGAACACTCCAGAAAGACTATCGCTAGAATGCTATCTATTTACTAATTACTTGAATTAGTCGTTAGTCGATCTTGTGCCCGGAAATAGATGATAGAAATACGGTCTATGTCTCCACCTTTAAGGGTTTTACAGTACCAACTCTATCTGTAACATTATATCCTAACCACAACTTTCTCGCTTGGTACTCCTTCTTTCCCTCTACGACATATTATGTTGTTGTATGGGAATCCTCTGGGAGGCGATCGGGTTGTAGAACCTCACAGGCTTATTATTTTAGGTTAATTCACAAATTTATGGGTAAATCCTTTGACAGGTCTCAATCGCTGGAACTGCTGAGTTTTATTTTGTTGCTGGCGGGGGCTGCGCTGGTGCTGCTGCCGCTGGCTGCTGTATTTTTGGTTTCGCTGTCACCATCTGGTGTTGGTGTCAAGGCCACAGGCTTGACTTTGGCGAACTATCAGGAGGCTTGGCGACGGGGCAATTTTTTGTTGGCATTCCTTAATTCTACTCTAGTGGCGCTGGCAGTGACGGGTTTTCAGGTTGTGACTTCTGCTTTGGCCGGTTATGCTTTGGCCAGGCTGAAGTTTCGGGGGCGACAGGCGATTGTTTTGGGGGTTTTGGCGACGCTGGTAATTCCGTTTCAGCTTTTGGTGATTCCCATTTTCATGGTTTTGAAGTGGGGCCATCTGCTGAATACCTACGGGGCGCTGATTTTGCCTACGGCGGCTAACGGTTTTGGGATTTTTCTGCTGCGCCAGTATTTTATGACTGTTCCGGTGGAGTTGGAGGAGGCTGCAATGCTGGATGGGGCTAACCGCTGGCAGGTTTTGTGGCAGGTGATGTTACCTTTGGCCCGCCCTGCTTTGGTGACGCTGTTTTTGTTTACTTTTATCGGGGAGTGGAACGATTTGTTTAAGCCGCTGGTGTTTACGACGCGACCGGAGTTGCGGACTGTGCAGTTGGTTCTGGCGGAATTTCAGGAACAGTTTACTAGCAGTTGGCAGTTGTTGATGGCGGCGGTGGTAATTGGAACTGTGCCGGTGGTGTTGCTGTTTTTGGCCGGTCAACGGCAGTTTATTAGAGGGATTGCGGCGACGGGGATTAAGAATTGAGGTGGAGATGCTTGGCAATTAAGTTTGTAGTCATTTGTGGAACCATTCTCAAGAACAGGCAAGATGCCTGTTCCACAAGAACATTTAGTATTTGTGGAACAGGCATCTTGCCTGTTGCTGACATTGGTACAAGATGTGAATTTGTAGTCACTCGGCGATTGAACTCGCTACTATACAAACGAAGTTCACTCCAAGTGGACTAAGAGATAAAGGGAATATCAAAGCTGTATTATTATGTGTATCTATGCAAAAGCTCGGTTTGTTTTTATTTGTCATATCTTTTTTGCCGTGGCTGGCAATCTTTTTGGTTGTGCCATTCCTGCCGCTGGACATTACCCAAAAAACTACTTTATCTGTCGTTCTGGCTGTTGGGGCGGAAGTTTGTTTTTGGATTAGCGTAGTGCTGTTGGGGAAAGAAGTAGTTACCAAATATCGGCGTTATTTGCATCCCCGCTATCTTTGGAAAAAACTCAGAAATTTTAACCGCAGATGAACAGGGTTCGACGCAGATAATGAGCCTGGATGTTGGCGCTTATCTGCGGTCAAGGTTGAGCTATTCGCTAAAAATTTGCAAGCGAATAGAGCGTTCTCCGTCTCCGAAATCCACTTCTATCTTTTCTCCCGAAAGAGTGTCTAAGCATCCCAAAAGCAACCGCAAATTGGGTGTGCTTGCTCCTGTATCGACGTACAATCTATCTGCCAAACTGCCTAAACGCTTCCAAATCGTGTATAGTTTGACTACGGTTTGTTCGAGCTGTGCGGCTTGTTTTACAACGTCGGCGGTGGTTCCCAAACAGCCTACTCGCAAAGATTCTTCTAAGGCCATTTCCATGTCTAAATGAGACTGATTGAGAGCTTGCACTTGGGCAGCGGCGTCGAGATATTTTGATAAGTTCTTGGCGTCGGATGTTAGCTGTTTGACAGTATCTACGTCGGGATTTTCTGCTACTTCTTTTTGAATTTCGCTTTGGTGAGATGGGGAGAGTTTCTCCATTTCTTTGACTAAAGGAGCGAGGTAGCGGGAAGGTAGAGAACCAGTAGATGCTTTTTCTTTGACTTCTTCTGGCAATAAATCTGAGTTCATTGCCATCCATTCGTCGGATAGTTGTTTGACTTCGCGGCGGGTGATGCGATCGCCATTTGCTGCTGCATCTGTTACCATTTGCTGGACTTCGGGAGATGCTTTGGCGGTTTCTACAAAGGCTCTTTTGCTGAAGTTTCTAATGGAATCTGGGTCTAAATCTCCTTGCTGGATCAGAGTATCGGCACTATTAGCTAATTCTATCAAAGAATAGGCTTGACTTTTGCCAATTTCTCTTTCTTTGAGCCAGTTCAAAAAGCCTGTACCGCGTCCTTCGCCGCCTTTTTTTTCTCTGTCTCGGACTGTTCGGAGAATGCGTCCCCGCCAGATGTCGGTTTGCAAGTCGAAGCGATCGCACACTTTCCAGGCATTGTCAACCTGATTTTCAAAATCAAACTCTGGTATTTGTTCGTCTTCGGGGTCTGGCAATTGGAAATTGATATCGGTAAAGCCGTTGAGGGCTTCTGCAAGTTCTGCGGGATTTAGGGGGACTTCAGCCATTAGGAAAAATTTGTGTAGTGCAACAGCCGGTTTAATTGGGAACTTGCACGGGTTGACAGTTGAGACGCTATATGTAGCGGTAAGGTGGGCAAAATTTACCTACTAATAGAGTTTTTGTGCAAGTCATATCATTATTGCACGATGGAGGGCGATCGGGCGATCGCTACCTGCACAAAAAATATTCTCCGAGAGTGGCCGCACAGCGTCGCAACAATCAAAAAGTCGGTGGCACAGATAGTCGGGTATTGTGAAGAAAGAGCCACTAACGGGATAGTTAAAGGAACTAATTACCAACTAAAACGGCGATACTTTATCGCGTTCAACCTCCTCGCCTGCAGTCGTTTTCCCATTCAAAATTATTGTGCCATCATTGGGTAGATTGTCTAGTCGATCGCGCTTCCTAAAGCGATCGCGAGCCGAGACAACCACCACATACAGAACCGGCACCATAAACAAACTCAAGACAGTAGAAACAACCATCCCCCCCGCGATCGCATTCCCTAGCGATCGGCGGCTCGCTGCACCCGCACCTTCTGGGTTAACCAGAGGAGCAATCCCCAAAACAAATGATAAAGAAGTCATCAAAATCGGTCGTAAACGCTCTTGAGAAGCCTCAACTGCCGCCTTAGTAATTGAATATCCCTGCTCTCGTAACTGGTTAGCAAACTCCACGATTAAAATCGCATTTTTACTAGCCAACCCAATCAACATCACCAAACCAATCTGGCAATAAACATCATTCGCCAAACCCCGCCACGACTGAGCTAAAAGAGCACCTAAAATCGCCAGAGGCACCGATAGCAAAATAATGAAAGGATCGACATAATTTTCGTACTGAGCCGCCAACACCAAAAACACAAAAATCAGCCCCAAACCGAAAATAATCGGTGCTTGACCGCCCGACTCAATTTCTTCTAAAGAACTCCCCGACCATTCATAGCCAAAACCCGACGGCAAAACTTCAGCCGACACCTTTTCCATCGATTTTAGCGCCTGTCCAGAACTCGCTCCCGGAGCCGGAGTGCCAGTAATTTCAATTGACCTATATAAATTGTAGTGGTTAACACTTTGCGCCCCCACCACCGGAGTGATCTTCACCAAATTGCTCAAAGAAATCATTTCATTCTTTCCAGAACGCACATACAATTTCCCAATATCTTCAGGGTTATCACGAAACTGTTTATCCGCCTGAACATAGACCCGATAATTGCGCTGCTGGAGATTAAAATCATTCACATACTGAGCCCCCAGAGCCGTTTGTAGCGTACTGAAAACATCATTAATGGGAATATCTAGAGCCTTAGCTCGATTGCGGTCAACTTCCACAATTAACTGAGGCGTATTCGCAGCAAACGTACTAAATACCGCCTGCAATCCCGGTGTCTGATTTGCCTGCTTCAAAATCCCGCCCATAGTCTGGACTAAGCCATCTAAACCGCTGTTACCTTTGCGGTCTTGCAATTGAAATTGGAAACCCCCAAATTGACCTAAACCTTGAATTGCAGGCGGATTCACGGGGAAAATTCTCGCTTCGGGAATCGAGAAAAACTTACCCCGCAACTTACCAATAATCGCTTGTACAGTTTGATCTTCTCCGTGACGTTCTTCCCAGCCTTTAAGTGTAGTAAATATAATCCCCTGGTTGGAACTGTTACCACTAAAACCAAAGCCACCTACAGAAAAAGTCCCCACAACTTCAGGAACTTTGAGGATTTCTTGTTCAACTTTGTCCATCACCTGCTGGGTGTATTGCAGTGAAACACCTTGAGGCCCTTGAATAATTGTCAGAAAGTAACCCTGGTCTTCCTCTGGGATAAATGCTGTCGGTACTGCTAAATAAAGCCAAGCGGTGAATCCCAGAGAAGCGATAAACAACAGGGTAACAATGGTTTTAAATCGTGTTAAGAATATTAAGGAATCTCTATATTTCTTTTGCGTCCAATCAAGAAAAATATTAATCCGGTTAAACACCCAACCCAACGGGCCGCCAAACTTCTTACCTGGGCGCAGTAATATAGCGGCAAGTGAGGGAGTAAGAGTAACCGCCATAAAGGTAGAAAGCAGGACTGAAAAAGCAATTGTCAGGGCAAATTGTTTATAGAGTGCTCCCGTTGTCCCTGGGAAAAATGCCACGGGTACGAACACGGCCATCAATACTAAGGAAGTAGCAATTACAGCACTAAAAAGTTCCCGCATTGACTCGGAAGCTGCTTGGCGGGCATTCATACCTTGGCGGACTAGACGGTCAATATTTTCGACTACGATGATAGCGTCATCAACCACTAAACCTGTTGCTAAGGTAAGACCAAATAGAGACAAACTGTTAATCGTAAACCCGAAAGCTTTGATAAAGGCAAATGTCCCTATCAAGGAAATGGGAATTGTGAGGGTGGGAATAATCGTAGTGCGCCAATCTTGCAGGAAAACAAAAATAACTATCACCACTAGCAAGACTGCTTCAAACAGAGTTTTGACTACTTCTGCCATTGACTCTTGGACAAATTGAGTCGTATCTAGTGCGGTTCTATGTATCACCCCGGGAGGGAAGTTTTTAGCTAATTTTGCCATTTCGGCTCTGACGGCCTGGGCAACATTTAGAGCATTACTCCCTGGCAATTGGTAAATCCCTAAACCCACCGCGTCATTACCTCGGAATCGCAGGAAAGAGTTATAATTTTCTGCTCCTAATTCTGCTCTACCGACATCTTTCAACTTAATTAAAGTTCCATTTGCTTCGCTTTTAATAACTATGTCTTCAAATTCTGTAGGGCTTTTGAGACGACTTTCTGCACTCAAATCAATCTGATACATTTGCCCCTCGGGAGCTGGTTCTTGACCAATTCGTCCTACACCAACTTGCAAGTTTTGTTCATTAATTGCTCTTGTTACATCTTGCATTGTTAGATTACGAGCAGCTAATTTATTGGGGTCGATCCACAGGCGCATAGCATAGCGTCTTTCCCCAAAAATCCGCACGTCGCCCACGCCTTTTACTCTCTTTAAAGTATCTGCTAAATAGAGGTCGGCGTAGTTACTTAAAAATATGGTATCGTATTCTTTATTTTCGGTGAATAATCCTATAGCCAGCAGCAGGCTGTTAGATTGTTTTGTAACTGTAACTCCTGTGCGTTGTACGACATCTGGCAATTGTGGTTGAGCAACTGCAACTCGATTTTGCACATCGACGGCGGCGATATCTTTGTTGCGGGAAGTATCAAAGGTGGCTGTAATGGTGCTAGTTCCACTGTTGGTGCTACTGGAAGTTAGATATTTCAGTCCTTCAATGCCGTTGATTTGCCTTTCTAGGATGTTTGTTACCGCATTTTCGACAACTTCAGCATTCGCACCGCTATAGTTGGCTGTGACGTTGATTTGGGTGGGGCTGATGTCGGGGAAGCGTTCGATCGGCAATGTGGGAATGCTGATTGCGCCTATCAAAACAATAATAAAGGCGCAGACGCTAGCAAAGACAGGTCGTTTAATAAAGAAATCTGCAAACATTATTTGGGTAATGGGTAGTTGCGGATGGCTAATGAGTAATTGCTAATGGTGTTCGGAATTTAAGGATTTAAGGATGAACAGGATTAATTTTAGTCACCCTCAATTTAATCCTGTAAATCTTGAAAATCTTGTTCATCCTGATTCAGTTATTAATTTTTGCTACCCACTGGTAATTTGGTCTTTTTCCCTTCTGGTACCTCTGGCTGTTGAGCCATAATCGGAACACCGTCTGTGAGGTTAAGGATGCCTGCGGTAACAATTTTTTCGCCTGCTTGCAAACCTTCGATAACTTGATAATTATTCCCCTCAATGGCTCCTAATTTTACGGACTTTTGCCGTGCTATTAAAGGTGGCGCTCCAGGTTGTGGCTGTTCTGGCTTTTGAGCTGTGAAGACAAAAGTTTCTCCACCTAAGCGAGTGACTGCTGTTACTGGAACTAAAATTCCGGGGTTCTGTTTCCAGATGACTTTAGCTTTTACAAACTGGAGATTAAGCAGTTCGCCGGTGGGGTTGGGAAAGGTGGCTTTAGCTAAAATTGTTTGGGAATTGGCGCTGACGTTGGGAGAGATAAAGCTGATTTGACCTTGGGCGATCGCCTTACCTTGAGCGTCGAGCATTTGTACTGGCAGCCCTAAGCGTAATTGAGGCTGCCTTTCCAAAGGAATTGATAACCGCAAGTCTAGCAATTGGTTCTCTGTCAAGGTGGCAATGGCGTTACCTTTTTGCAAGTAATCACCTACTTTCACTGGTATGTCGCCGATGACTCCCGCGAAGGGCGCGATGACAGCAGTTTCTTGCAGTTGTACTTCAAAGCCGCGCACTTGAGCGGCGGCCTCGGCAACTTGCGCTTGGGCTTGATCGATCTGTTCTTGGCGAGTACCGTTGGCTAACTGCGCCAATCTGCTCTTGGCTTGTGCGACTTCTGCTTCGGCTTTGGCTATTTCCTCTGGGCGCGAACCGTTTTGCAATTGTCGCAAAGCTTGCCGCTGCTGTTGCAAGGCTGCTGTCCGGCGCTCGATCTCGGCTTGTCTGTTCTTTTGCCGCTGCTCGAACCGCCTTTGAGCTTCTCGGAGATTGGCTTTGGCGGTGCCTTCTTTTTGGGTGTATTGTTCGAGGGTGTTGGCGGATTCTGCGCCTTCTTTTGCCAATGCCTGATATCTGGCAAGCTGCTGGCTGGCTAATTTTGCTTCGGCTGTGCTTGCCTCTATTTGCGCTCTGGCTTGGGCGATGTCTTCTAAGAGGCTACCTGTTTGGGCGTCGGCGAGGTCGGCTTCAGCTTGGCTAACGCGGGCTTGGGCTTGACCAATTTCTTCTGGCCGAGAGCCCGATCGCAGTTGGGCGAGGTTGGCTTGGGCTTGGGCTACTTGGGCTTGAGCTTGGGCGATTTCTTCGGGCCTGGCTCCTGCTTGCAATTCGGCTAAATGGGATTGAGCGCGGATCAGGTTGGCTTGGGATTGCCTCAAGTCAGCTTGGGCGCTGTCGCTTTTCATGCGGGCGATGGCTTGCCCTTTGTTTATGAAGTCCCCGGATTTGACAAAAATCTCCGTGACTAGCCCTTCTACTTCGGGTTTGATTTGTACCGAACGCTTGGCTTCTAAGCTGCTGACAAATTCCGAGGAATCTTGGACTGAGCTGGTTTGTACGGCTGCGAGCTTGACTGGTATGCCTGGGGGTTGGGCTGCTGCTGCCGGTTGCTGTGCGCGATTATGACCCGATTGCCACGAGTACCAGCCGAAACCTGCTGCGCCTGTGGCGATCGCGAGCGCGGCAATTAGGGGCCAGCGCGATCGTCGTTTAGCAACAGGTTCGGGGCGATCGGCAACGGTGGCAGAATCCTGCGGTTGCTCGCTGTCTGCATCGGTTGGGTGAAGTTCCGGTGTGGCAACAGGTTGGGGGCGATCGGCAAGGGGGGCCAAATCCTGCGCTCGATCGCTGTCTGCATCGGTTGGGTGCAGTTCCGGTCTGGCAGATTTTTGCTCTTCAGCTTCAACGACGGATTCTGGGGATTTAGAATAACTCATTGGCAGCACCACTTAGATTTTTTTTAACTTCTGACTTACTGAGACTTGGGCGGAATATTTGATTCTCCGGCGCCCCCTCAAACATGGGGGAATAAGGACAAGGGATTTTAAACAGGATGGAATCGGGAAAGTACCTTTTTAATGAGGTTGGGGTATGTGCAGGGCTTTACTCCGATCGCAGTTAGCAAAGCCAGGGAGTGATTCTTTTTAGGAAAGCGTCTTGTTATTTCTCAAAAGTTACGATGGCAGGAATGATTACACATCCTTCTTATGACTCACCTGAATGGGTGAGTTGGAAGCGTTTTTCCTTGGAGTCGGCGGATTCAGCGAAGGTGAGGGAGTCACGCACTCCGGCGATCGCGCTTCTTTCCTTGGCTAGTTGCTCGGTTAACCACTCTATCTCTGACGCCAGCACTGACTTGCAGCGATCGCCAGAGGCGAATTGATAGTCGTCGGTTAGTGGATATTCGCTTTTGAGGCTTTCGATGTAGTCTTGCCGGGTGTAACAGGCTCGCAAGCGGTGTTCCAATAGCTTCAGCCGTTCTTCGGGTTCTAAGTTACCAAAAAAGAAAAACTTAATTCGGAACCGGGAACCACTGTTAACCCAGCTTTCTTGAGGGTGTTCGAGCATTTTTTGCCGCCAGAGTTCGCGCCCTTTGGCGGTAATTCCGTAGATTTTGCGCGGACAGCCCGCCTCTCCGGCTTCTTCGGCTATTACCGAAATCTCCCCTCGCTCTTCCAAGCGCTTCAGCAGCGGGTAAATCGCTCCGTAGTTGACGCTGATGCAACTGCTCATAAACAGCTCCAGTTGTTGCTTTAACCGATAGCCGTGGAGGGGTTGCAACTGTAGCAGCCCAAGGGCTGATAATTCAAGCATTTATATCAATTTGATATTATAGTCTGGATTATATCACTATATCGGACTCAAGGGCTATCGGGTCAAGACCGAGTTTCAAATAAAATTTAGAGTAGCAAGCATATTAAGTGATATTTGTCAAGCTTATTAAGATATATTTTTTGAGTTCAACAAAGGGCGATCGCTTTACTTTTTATTATAAAACCCATTTGAGATGTAACAAGAGTGGGGATTCACCTC
Organism: Microcoleus sp. MON2_D5; assembly: GCF_036701905.1. Classification (NCBI taxonomy): domain Bacteria; kingdom Bacillati; phylum Cyanobacteriota; class Cyanophyceae; order Oscillatoriales; family Microcoleaceae; genus Microcoleus; species Microcoleus sp. MON2_D5. Next base: position 13,262 of record NZ_JAUBRM010000007.1, on the reverse strand, counting down.
GATTTCGGTCAAAGACCAGACAGCATCTCAGTTGTTTCAAAAGTGAGATTCTGTCTGGTCTTTGATGTCTCATAAGTGCTTTAATAAACTTTGCTCAACAGAGCCGATTTCTGCCACATATCTCTTCTTGGTAAGAGGTGCAGAACTTTTCTTAATATGGGTTGATTGAACTTTAAAACGCTGACACATTTTAGTATGTATTGAAGATTGCTCGCACCCCCTGTTTTTTGGTAGCGGATACTGATATTATTTTTCTCAAGTATTGCAACAAAAAAGTCTTGGGCTTGTTTCCACTCGCCCTGTTTGTAATGTACGGATATGTAAAATTATGGCTCTTTGTTTAGGGATAAAAAAAAGCAACGCAGCCTACGGGTAGTTAAACTCCGATTTTTTCCCTGCTATTAATCATCCTCAAAGAGGGTTTTTAAGGAATAGTTTCCCCGATTATATGCTATTAATATGACACAAAGAGAGTGCTTTATCTTCAGAATCACACCAAAGATTAACGCCCTGTAATTACTTGAAATAGCCACCCAAAAAGCATCACGCTCAAGAAAATCACGCCTCCGACAATTAACATCAACCCCAAAAGCAGCCCCGCCACAAATAGCCAATCGGCTTTTTTCCCAGGTTCAGGGGAACCTAAATGAGCGTCCAGCAATTCTATATTTTTGACATTAGCTTTCCAAGTAACATCCAACAAGTCTCCGGCAACGGGTACAGTACCGGCAAATGTATCAAACACGATGTTAGCAGCCATTTGTACTAAAGTCTCTCGCGGCACTCCCATTTGAGCAGACTTCAAGACGACATAGCCGGCAAAAATTGAACTGATTAAATCGCCGCCGCCCGGTATCAGTCCTAATATTGGATCGAGTCCAATGCGGTATTTTGTGCCAGGAATAGGAATTGCATTGTCTAGTAAATGGCTGATCCGGCGGATTCGGCGCAAGGATGCAACATGAGATTGGCTGGGAGTATTTGCGGAGGAATTTTGTATAGGAGAACGTGACATTTAATTACTCTCGGTTGCGCTATTACTGCTAGTTGATGAGATTTATTAAAGCATATTCTAGTTTTGTCTATATGCCTCAAGCAAGATTTTTAGTAATGTTAGCCGATCGGCTTTTGTTTGTTTTTGAATGAACAGAAACCCGGTTTCTGTTCAAAACCGGGTTTCTTGCTTCTAGCTAGGGGCTTTTAGTTTAGCCTTTTATTTGTTGCCTTCTGTGAAGTCGGCGTCAATCACGTCGTCGCCGCCGCCAGTGGGGCCGCCGTCTCCATAGCCACCAGGGCCGCCAGGGCCGCCAGGGCCATCAGTTGGGCCGCCTGCTTGCTGGTACAGGTTGCTGCTGACAGCGTAGAATGCTTGCTGCAACTCTGTTGTCAAGGTTTTGATCCGATCGTCATCTTCACTGCCGATCGCCTCGCGCAAGTCTTTGAGCAACCCTTCAATCTTAGTTTTGTCAGCAGCGGGAACTTTATCACCCAATTCTGCCAACTGCTTCTCGATTTGATAGGCTTGAGAATCAGCTTGGTTTTTGCGATCGATCCTTTCGCGACGTTCCTTGTCAGCAGAAGCATTCGATTCGGCTTCCTTGACCATGCGCTCGACTTCATTGCTGGGCAAAGTAGAAGCACCAGTAATGCTAATCGATTGCTCCTTACCAGTACCTTTATCCTTAGCAGCTACATTCAAAATACCGTTAGCATCGATATCGAAAGTAACTTCAATTTGAGGTACGCCACGGGGGGCTGGTGGAACTCCATCTAAGCGGAAGGTTCCCAAATCCTTGTTATCATTCGCCATTTCCCGTTCGCCTTGCAAAACGTGAATTTCCACGTTTGTTTGGCCGTCTACAGCAGTCGAGAAAGTTTCCGACTTCTTGGTAGGAATAGTGGTGTTGCGGGGAATGATTTTGGTCATCACGCCACCCAAGGTTTCGACGCCCAGAGACAGCGGGGTAACGTCGAGCAACAGGATGTCTTTGACTTCGCCGGAGAGTACGCCGGCTTGAATTGCTGCACCCACTGCGACCACTTCGTCCGGGTTTACCGTTTGGTTGGGGTCTTTGCCGAGGAGTTTTTTGACCAGTTCTTGCACCGCAGGAATCCGCGTCGAACCACCAACTAAGACGACTTCATTAATTGCCGATTTGTCTAATTTGGCGTCGCGGATCGCGTTTTCTACCGGGATGCGAGAGCGATCGATCAAATCCGAGCACAGTTCTTCAAACTTGCCCCGCGTCAAAGTCGTGTCCAAGTGTTTTGGCCCGTCTTGAGTCGCGGTAATAAACGGCAGGTTGATTTCTGCTTGGGTAACGCTCGAAAGCTCAATCTTGGCTTTTTCTGCTGCTTCCGTCAGGCGTTGCAGTGCTTGTTTGTCTTTGCGGAGGTCAATGCCTTCGGCTCTTTGGAATTCGCTAGCAATGTAATCGACGATTTTTTTGTCGAAGTCGTCACCGCCTAGGTGAGTGTCTCCAGAAGTTGCTAGCACTTCAAATACGCCGTCGCCTACTTCGAGAATAGATACGTCGAAAGTACCGCCACCTAAGTCAAATACGAGGATGGTTTCGTTGCTCTTTTTATCTAACCCGTAAGCTAAAGCTGCTGCTGTAGGTTCGTTAATAATCCGCAGCACTTCTATACCGGCAATTTTTCCCGCGTCTTTCGTAGCTTGGCGCTGGGAGTCGTTGAAGTAAGCGGGAACAGTAATTACCGCTTGGGTAACTGTTTCGCCGAGGTATTTGCTGGCGTCTTCTACGAGTTTGCGGAGAACTTGTGCAGAAATTTCTTCTGGTGCAAATTGCTTGCCGCGGGCGGGACAGTCTAGTTTAAGGCTGTTGCCAACTTTGAGGACTTTGTAGGAAACTTCAGTCGTTTCATGGGCTACTTCATCAACCCGACGCCCGATAAACCGTTTTACTGAGTAAAAGGTGTTTTCGGCGTTCATCACGGCTTGACGCTTGGCGATTTGTCCGACAAGTTGATCGCCATTTTTAGCATATGCTACTACAGAAGGTGTGGTGCGACCCCCTTCGGCGTTGGCTATGACGGTGGGTTTGCCGCCTTCCATAACTGCGACGCAGGAGTTTGTCGTACCTAAGTCAATTCCAACTACTTTTCCCATAGGGGTGTTCCGGCTCCAATCTCTACAAAATTTTGGTGTTTTATCTGTGCGATAGTCTGGTTATTCAGGACTGCGATTTTACCTCGCGGTTTACGGGTAGTGAGTCCTGCTTTAATACAGTCTTCGATAGGGTGCTGATCTCTATACTGCGGGCGGTAGACCTTGCGATGAAGGGGTATTTACCGAACCTGTTGGGGGACGGTTGCATCCGTGAGGCTTGCACCGCTACAGTTGTTGACTGCTTTGCTTTTCTTTACTCTTCCCAATGTACGGTGTGCGATCCATTCGGGTATTGTGGCAAACCGTATACGTTGTGTTGTATTTGCCGTCTTTGTTGTATAAATTTTGTTTGGTTGGTAGGGGCGATCGGTTTTTTGGCTTCAAATCAGGTTTAATATCAATTCTGAAAAGGGACACGGCAATGCCGTGTCCCTATCAGTTTACTTCCAGGCTGTGCCTGGGAAGGAATATATTATTGAGGGAGAGCCTCAAGTCCCCCTGCTGGGAATCTCGGAAAATTCAAGAATTTTCCAGCTTTTAATTGCTATTTTTCACCGATCAGCAGAGCTGCCGGAAAGTAACTCAGAGCTTCACCAATTGCCAACGTACCGTTACTTTCTACCGCCTGATTTGTAATTGCATCTTTCCAAACCGACGGCATTTGCTCGGATAATTTCAAATTAGTATCTTTCCAGACTTGTTTGCCGATCGGCAATTCTTCCGGTTTGACAATTCCCGTGAAAAACCGGGGAGCAATGACAATAACTGTAGTATCTTCAAAGCTTCTGGCAAAGGCAACAACGTTATCTTTAAACGTGCCAACTGCTTGCAGGGGCAGATAATCGCCTGATTGAAAAACTTGCAAGTATTTTTTTCGGGCTTCTAGCACTCTTGTCGTCAAAAATAACTTAATTCTCGCGTCTTCTCGCGTCGCAATCAAATCTTCAACCAGTTGCAAAATATCCGTCTGAGCTTGCTCTTTAATTTCCCGCAAAACCTCGATTCTGCGGTCAAAATCAACGGGACGGCGGTTATCCGGATCGACGTGGCTTAAATCCCAGAATTCCGTCCCTTGATAAATGTCTGGAACGCCCGGAGCAGCGAGTTTCAGCAGCGTTTGAGATAAAGAATTGAAAATTCCGTAATTAGCTACTTTTTTGCAGAAAGGTATAAATTTGCTGAGAAACTGATTTTGTTCCGAAGGTTCGAGAACACTATCGATAAAGGTCATAAAACCAGCTTCGTAGTCGTTATCCGGTCTCAGCCAAGCCGTATAAACTTTGGCTTCGCGGACGGCTTTAATGGCATAATCTTTCAGGCGATCGACATAATCAGTGTTTTCAATTCCCTCAAAGGGAAAAGTGCCGATCATAGTTTGGTACAAGAAGTATTCGTCGTTAGTACTGGGAACCATTCGATTCACAAAGTTGACTTTCTTAGAAGAGTTTAGCTCTCTCCAAGACTTGACTTGCTGTTCCCATTCATCGGGAATTTCGGACAAAACGTTAATTCGAGCTCGCACATCTTCGCCGCGTTTGGTATCGTGGGTAGCTGTAGCATTCATTTTGTGCGGCCAAGCGACTTGCTGCTTTTTGTTGAACTCGTGAAAATCTACCAGCGACACGCCGAACTGACTGGGGTTTCCTCCCACTTCGTTGAGCGATAAAAGCCGATAGTAGACGTATAAAAGCGTGTCTTCAACGCCTTTGGCCATCAAAGGCCCTGTCAACTGCTGGAGTTTCATTACAAAGTGCCGGCGCTGCTCTTTTTGTTCGGTTGTTAGGGTTTCTTCTTCTTCCAGCAACAGCACCGTTTCGATAAATTTAAGTTCCTTGAGAAGTCGCGGTACTTGTTCTTTCGCGTGAGCGATCGCATATTTTACGTAAGTGCGATCGGACTCTCTCAAACCATCTTGATTGATGTAAGTCCGGTAGACTGGAAAGATCGTCAAAACAGCCGCCAAGGCTTTTTCCAAACCGGGACGAGTAAAGTCATTTCCCTGTCTCGATTGACCGGAGATATTCTTCAAAAGTTGAGCTAGATTGTCTACATCTCCCGCCAAGTTTTTCTCAACAATCAGCCCTTTTTTATCTAAAAACAACTGTTCGTAGGGAACGGTCAAGCGAGTAAATCTATGATATATTTCGCTAAATTGCTGTTCGCGATCGCACCGACAAAAAACGCCGTTTACGTAATTCAAAAAGTCGTAGCCGCTAGTTCCCTCAATCGGCCAATATGACGGCAAATCTTCTTCGTGTTCCAGAATCTTTTCAACAGTAATGTAAGTGTCTCCGGTTTTCTCCCGGAGCCGTTTCAAATATTCTGTGGGGTCGTACAGTCCGTCGATGTGGTCGATTCTCAATCCGGTAAACTTTTCCTCATCAACCATGTCAAAGATCAGAGCATGGTTTTTGTGAAAAACTTTAACCTCTTCAACTTTTACCGAAATAAGTTCGTTGACTGTAAAAAACCTTCGGTAGTTAATTTCTTCGGCACCCACTTTCCAGAAAGCCAGACGGTAAAACTGCTCGGAAAGCAAATCGTCTAGCAAATTAAAGCTTTCGGCATTTCCCTTTTCTCCGTTAAAAACTTTGATATTTTCATCGATGAATTCCTGTACAAGGGGATTTTGATTGTAGAGTTCCCAGAGCAGTCCTTTGACAAAAGCTATCTGATCGTATCGGGTTTTACCTTTAGTTTCTGAAGGTGTATTTTTAATCAAATAAAGAATCCCCAAAAACTTGATAAAATCTGGATGGCGTCTGCCTAATTCCCTGGCTAAATGCCCCAAATTATGGCTGATAAATTTAGCATAAGATTCAATTCTTACTGGCAATTGTAAGCTATAATAATTGATGCTCAGCCCATTTTCGCTGTATTTGAGTTGAATCTCGCCATTTTCCAGACACTCTCCATAAAAATTGCCCAGCAGCGGAGCCAGAACTCGACCTCTGAGATGTTCGTAAGCGTGATTCCATTCAATATCGAAGTAATCGAAATAGTCGGAATCCGGCCCGTGTTCCAACACGTCTAACAGCAGCAAGTTTTGAGTGTCGTAAGCCATGTGGTTTGGGACAATATCTTGCAGCCATCCCATGTTCCGTTTCTTGATTTCGTATGTGAGGGCTTCAAAATTTTCTGATGTTCCCAATTCGGGATTGAGCAGATTTGAGTCAACGACATCGTATCCGTGAGAGCTGCCTTTTCTGGCTTTAAATATCGGTGAAGCGTAAACGTCGGTAATTCCTAAATCTTCCAGATAGCTAAGGATTTGTTTGGCGGCTTCAAAGTTAAAACCTGCATGAAATTGAAGCCGGTAAGTGGTTGTGGGAATTCTCATCTTAATTTTACTCCTAATTAATTAGTTGGTTGGGTTTGTTGTTTAAAATTAGAAATAGTAGGTTGAGTGGAAAACGAACCCTCCGTTTCACTCCGCCCAAACCCATCAATTTGAGATTTAAGTGAGATTTGAGATTTTTGCTCCCATCTAAAATCTCAAATCGCCAATCTAAAATCAGTTGTTGGGTTGAGCGGCAGCGAACCCTACGCTTCGCTCCGCCCAACCTACTATTTCTGTATTATTTCGTAGAGTGCGAAACTCTGGGGTTTAACAGTCAACTCTTGCTCTGAATTTATCTTGTCAGGCAAGCTAGAACCTGAACCCATCCATTTTTCATCAGCAGAGTCTAAAATTTTGTTCCAGTTGCCTTGGGGAAGTGCAGCCGTAAAAGCTACCTCTTGCCTGTTGAAGTTTAGAATGCAGAATATCTGGCTGTCATCTGTCCAGCGGCGTAGAAATAAGATTTTTTCTGCTTCAATGCTGGACACTTCTAGACTGTTTTTGTCGAGTTTTTTAAGGGCTGGTATTGTCCGCCGCAGTTGAATCAAATGTTGGTGCCATTCCCAAAGGATTTTGTGTTTGCCTTCGGTTTGTTTTTCCCAGTTTAACTTACACTTATTGAAAGTCTCAGGACTCTGGGGGTCATTAAACTCGCCTCGGCCTTCAAAGATTTTAAATTCTTGTTCTTTGTCTTTGCGGACAGCTTCAATTAAGTTTTCGTCCGAGTGGGAAATGAAGTAAAAAAACGGTGCTTCTTCTCCATATTCTTCTCCCATAAAAAAGAAGGGAATGTAGGGAGAAATTAAGACTGTACCGGCTGCAAGTTTCAATCCTTCCAAGTCAACTAATTTGGAGAGTCGGTCTCCCAAAATGCGGTTGCCGATTTGGTCGTGGGTTTGGGCAAACACCAGAAATTTATGACCCGGTTCATCCTTAACAGAATTGCCGTGTTTCCGCTTTCTGTGGGGGGCGTACTGGCCGGAGTAAACAAAGCTTTCTTTGAAGGCTTTTTCTAAGTGTTCGCACTTGCCGAAATCTTGGTAGTATCGGTCGTCTTCTCCAGTGAGCAAGGCGTGCAGTGCGTGGTGGAAATCATCGCACCATTGGGCGTCTAATCCGAAGCCCCCCAGTTCTTTAGGACGTATAGTGCGGACATCATTTAAGTCACTTTCGGCTATTAAGTAAAGTTGCCGTCCTAGTTCTTGGGAAATATCGGCTGTGGCATCGGATAGTTCTTGTAAAAACGGTCTTGCACTTACTTCAAATATTGCTTGAATTGCATCTAATCTCAGGGCGTCGATGTGATAGTCTCGAAACCAGTAAAGGGCGTTTTCAATAAAGTAGTTACGCACGCCGTCGCTGTAGGCATCGTCGAAGTTGAGGGGATCTCCCCACACCGAGCCGTATTTTGATGTAAAGTAAGGGCCGAAGTCACGGAGGTAGTTTCCTTCGGGGCCGAGGTGGTTGAAAACTACATCAAGAATTACTGAAATGCCGTGTTCGTGGCAGGCGTTGACGAGTGTTTTGAAGCCTTCGGGGCCGCCGTAGGAGTTTTGAACGGCGTAGGGATATACGCCGTCATATCCCCAGTTTCGATCGCCGGGGAATTGGGCTACTGGCATTATTTCGATGGCGTTGATTCCCAATTCTTTAAGTTGTTTTAGCTGGGGAATTATTGCTTCAAATGTTCCGGCTTGGGTGAATGTGCCGACGTGCAGTTCGTAAATAATCATTTCGGCTAGCGGCACGCCTTGCCAATTTGTGTCAGTCCAAGTAAAAATATTTTCATCTATTACTTGCGACGGAGCGTGTACGCCTTGGGGTTGATATTTTGAGGCTGGGTCTGGTCGATCGGTTTTTCCTTCGATTTGGTAGGTGTAAAGGGTTCCTGGTTCGATGTCTGTAGCTGTCGTTTCCCAATAACCTTCTGCGGATTGTTGCATGGGTATCAGGCGTTTTGTTGGGGAAACAATTTGGACTGCTATTTGTTTGATTGTGGGCGCCCAAACGGTAAATTTACATTGGTTGTTGCCGAGGTAATTGGCTCCTATCTTCACTTTGAGTTGTTCTCCTTATAAAATAGGTTGGTAGTTCGATCGCCCGACGCGCTATCAAATGCTTGCCCTTAACGTTCCGCGCCTGTTTAGACGGTAATATTACTTAATATCACAAACAACTAACTTTAGACAGAGGCCTCAAAGGCTAAAATTGTCTACCGGGCAAAATTAGCGGTTGGTTGTGTCTAAATTAGAGCAGGAATCGGCACGGGGGCGATCGCCAAATTAACGGCCTGGAAGCGTTAATATTTCTGGTTGATATCATGTCGAAAATCTACCTAAAGGTAGGTCAAAAATCAGCGCGAGTGTGGACTTTATGGTTATGGCTTTTGGACGGGAAATCTGCTGCAATCTCGACTCGGCGGAGTCTCGGGAGTGGTTGGTCACAAACGGGATCGGCGGTTACGCTAGCGGGACGATCGCAAATCTCCTCACCCGCCGCTATCACGGCTTGCTGGTAGCTGCCCTCAAACCCCCGCTGGGACGCACTTTGATGCTCGCCAAGCTGGACGAGACGGCTGTGTATCACGATCGCGCATATCCGCTTTATACAAACCGCTGGGCCGACGCGACGATGGAACCCCACGGCTACAACTACATCGAAAGCTTTCACCTCGAAGGCACGACGCCTGTTTGGAGGTTTGCTCTCGCCGACGCTATCCTGGAAAAGCGGATTTGGATGCAGCAAGGTGCTAACACAACATATATTCAATACCGCTTGCACCGTGCCTCACAACCGATCGCCCTCGCTGTCAAAGCCCTAGTCAACTACCGCGACTACCACCACACGACGAGCGTCGGCGACTGGCAGATGAGCCTACAAACCTTGGAAAGCGGGGTTTGCGTGACTGCATTTCCCAAGTCTGCACCCCTGTACCTGCTGACGGATGCCGAACCAGAGGCCAACTTTCGAGTTTCTACGCCTTTATACAAGTGGCATTACGGATTTGACCTAACAGCCGAAAAGCGGCGCGGATTGGACTGCTGCGAGGATCACTTGCACGCGGCGACTTTTCACATGACGATCGCACCGGGAAGTTCTCTGACATTGATAGCCAGCACCGAGAAAAATCCCGAACTCAACGGCGGTAAAGCTTTAGAAGTGCGTCGCACTTCTGACCAACAACTACTGCACAACTGGTCAAAAGTGAGCGAATCTCCCGACTGGATCGATCACTTAGTGCTAGCCGCCGACCAATTTATCGTCAGCCGCCCGCTACCGGAGGAACCCGAGGGCAAAACGATCGTCGCCGGATATCCCTGGTTCAGTGACTGGGGACGGGATACGATGATTAGCTTGCCCGGTCTCACAATCTGTACCGGGCGATCGGAAATTGCGCGATCGATTTTGCGGACATTTGCGCGGTATGTCGATCGGGGAATGCTGCCGAACCGCTTCCCGGATGCGGGCGGCGAACCGGAATACAACACCGCAGACGCCACGCTGTGGTACTTTGAGGCAATTCGCGCTTATATCGATGCCACGGGCGACGACGAACTTTTGACCGAACTCTGGCCGGTGTTATGTGAGATTGTTGACTGGCACTTGCAGGGTACTCGGTATAACATCCGCGTCGATCCCGATGACGGTTTAGTCTACGCGGGCGAAACCGGCGTGCAACTGACTTGGATGGATGCGAAAATCGGCGATTGGGTGGTGACACCCCGGATTGGTAAGCCGATCGAACTCAGCGCCCTTTGGTACAATGCTATACAAGCTATGGCAAGTTTTGCTCGAAAACTGGGCAAGCCTCACAATGAATACCAGCAATTGGGCGATCGAACAGCAGCCGGATTTCCTCGCTTCTGGAACGCCTCAACCGGTTACTGTTACGACGTTCTCGACGGCCCCGACGGACACGATAGTTCGCTGCGGCCCAACCAAATATTTGCCGTATCCTTGCCCCTAGACTCGATTCCTCCTCACTCCGCCAACTCCTTGTCAGCGGGGATGCGCCAGGAAACCCGCTATACACCGTTACTGACGCCCATCCAGCAGCGCGGCGTGGTGGACGCCTGCGCTCAACAGCTTCTGACTTCTGTCGGCCTCCGCAGCCTCTCGCCGCAGCACCCGCAATATCGCGGCGCATACGGAGGCGACCAATTGCAGCGCGACAGCGCCTACCACCAGGGCACAGTTTGGGGCTGGCTGATTGGCCCGTTTGTGTTGGCGCACTTGCACGTATACAAAGACCCAGCACAAGCGAGCGAATTCCTGGAACCGATGGCACATCATATAAGGGGCGGCGGAGTTGGCAGTCTGGGCGAAATTTTTGAGGGCGACGCCCCTCACTCGCCTCGGGGCTGCACGGCTCAAGCTTGGACTGTGGCTGAGGTGCTGCGGGCTTGGTTGGCAATTAATACTGTGGGTGTTTAAATTAGTAGTGTTATCAATCATTTGGTAATATCGCAAATTCAAGCCCTCAAGAGAATCTCTCTTTCTCTGTGTGTTCTCTTTCTCTGCGTCAAGAGCACCTCTGCGGTTCGTTTAAAAAAAGAGTTCACCAATCTGTCTATCATTGCTATAAACTAGGTGGGTTATTCGGCAACTCAATCAAGACAACTACTAATTTAATAGGAGATTTATGGCATTATTATTAGCGGGCGATATTGGCGGAACAAAGACAATTTTGCGGTTAGTGGAAAGGACTGTTAACGGTGAAATGAACGCTCTTTACGAGTTTCGCTATCCGAGCGGGGAGTTTCCCGATTTAGTGCCGATGGTGCAGCAGTTTTTGACGGAAGCTGCTACGAAATTGGATTTTGCGCCATTGCCTGAAAAAGCTTGTTTTGCTATCGCAGGCCCGGTGGTTAACAACACTGCAAAACTGACTAATTTGCCTTGGATGCTGGATGCGAAGCGTCTGGAACAGGAATTAGGAATATCACACGTTAGTTTAATTAATGATTTTGTCGCGGTTGGCTACGGCGTGTGGGCTTTGGACGATCGAGATTTGCACACTTTGCAAGTTGGAAAACCCCGCCAATACGACCCAATTGCTGTGATTGGTGCGGGTACTGGTTTGGGAAATTGTTTTGGAATTCCCGAGGCAAATGGCATCAGGGTTTTTTCTTCGGAAGGGGGGCACGGTGACTTTGCTCCTCGTTCGGAGTTGGAGTTTCAATTGCTGAAATATTTGTTAGCAAAACACGACATTTCCAGAATATCGATCGAGCGTGTGGTTTCGGGACAAGGGATTGTTTCAATTTACCAGTTTTTGCGGGACAAAAAGTTTGCTCCTGAATCGCCAGAGATAGGGGAAGTTATCAAAAAATGGGAGTCAGAAATGGGTAAAAGCGAGAAGAGTGTCGATCCGGGGGCGACAATTGCACAGGCGGCACTCAAAAAGTGCGATCGGCTTTCGGAACAAACAATGCAAATGTTTGTAGAAGCCTACGGTGCAGTGGCCGGAAATCTGGCTCTGACACTGTTACCTTACGGCGGTTTGTACGTAGCTGGCGGCATCGCTGCTAAAATTTTGCCGCTGATTCAAGAAGGGGGTTTTATGCGAGCTTTTACGCACAAAGGCCGGATGGATTCGCTGTTAGAAATGATGCCGGTTCGTCTTGTTTTGAATCCCAATGTAGGGTTAATTGGTGCGGCTGTTTGTGCGGCCGGTCTTTAGCTAAGGCACCGGAATGATAGAGGACACGGCATTGCTGTGTCCCTACCCCGATTCATTGTAGGGAAACGGCATTGCGGTATCCTGATTTCTTAGATTATCCTCATCCAAGAATCTCAAATTTTCTGCGATCGTAAATATCCCTTAAACTAATCTGAAACTCAACCGACTCTAAAACTAACGTCTCATCTTCAGACTCATATACAAAATCGGATGACTAATTATATCATAGCTGGGGTTAAGTAGACTAAGTAAAATAAAATATCCTTTCTAGTTCTCATCTAAAATTTTAAATTACTTCCCTTCCAGTTCTTTCAGCTTCCGCTGGGCAAACTCCTTCACCTGGGGATCTTGAGCCACGGCTAAAGCTTGGCGATAGCTTTCAATTGCTTTTATTTTGTCGCCTTTGAGTTCATAAGCAATGCCGCGATATTTGAAGGATTCTGCATCTTTAGGATTGAGTAGAAGGGCTTGAGTGAAATCGGCCATGGCGCGATCGTATTCCTTTTTATCGTAGTAAGCAATGGCGCGATTGTAGAAGGCTTCTGCATCTTTAGGATTGAGTAGAAGGGCTTGATTGTAATCGGCAATGGCGCGATCGTATTCCTTTTTATAGTAGTAAGCAATGCCCCGATTGTTGAAGGCATCTGCATTTTTAGGATTGAGTAGAAGGGCTTGATTGTAATCGGCAATGGCGGGATCGTATTCCTTTTTATAGTAGTAAGCAAGGCCGCGATTGTAGAAGGCATATGCGTATTTAGGATTAAGGAGAAGAGCTTGATTGTAATCGGCAATGGCGCGCTCGTATTCCTTTTTATAGTAGTAAGCATTGCCGCGCTTTGTGAAGGCTCCTGCATCTTTAGGATTGAGTAGAAGGGCTTGATTGAAATCGGCAATGGCGCGCTCGTATTCCTTTTTATCGTAGTAAGCACTCCCCCGATTGTAGAAGGCTCCTGCATCTTTAGGATTGAGCAGAAGGGCTTGATTGAAATCGGCAATCGCGCGATCGTATTCCTTTTTATCGTTGTAAGCAAGCAGGGTAAGAGCATCTCAATTAGGCTTGACACAAGGACTCAGAAGAATCTAATGTAGGGTCAAGAAAACAAGAAAAG
>NZ_JAUBRM010000138.1:0-11608 GCF_036701905.1 Microcoleus sp. MON2_D5 | reverse complement strand
GAGTCGGAGTGGGAGTTACCAGCGGAGTTGGAGTTTCACTCGGAGTCGGAGTGGGAGTTACCAGCGGAGTTGGAGTTTCACTCGGAGTCGGAGTGGGAGTTACCAGCGGAGTTGGAGTTTCACTCGGAGTCGGAGTGGGAGTTACCAGCGGAGTTGGAGTTTCACTCGGAGTCGGAGTGGGAGTTACCAGCGGAGTTGGAGTTTCACTCGGAGTCGGAGTGGGAGTTACCAGCGGAGTTGGAGTTGGCGTTGGGTCGATCGCGTCGTCAGTCGAAAACACAATATTACCAACACTACTAGAACGCGGCAACGACTGCGATGTAATGCTAGATTGTCCCGTTGTAATTGCACCCGCCGTACCGTTGCTAGCAGCATCCCCCACCACAAACGGTTGAATCGGCGTCCCTCCATCTCCCCCAGCGTGTGTAATTGCGATATTTCCACTACCTGTGCCGCCAGCAGTAGAAATGCTAGCAAATCCCGTCGGCGAAAAAGGTGTGGAAAAAGCACCCGTAGCCCGGAAAAAATTGCCTGTTATTGCTGTGACATCGCCACCGGTGCCGCCAGTACCGCCTTGGGCATTGATAAACTCTACTTGAATATCGCCGATCGGATCTAAGAACACATTGCCGGCATTTCCGACTATACCGCTAGAGTTAATTTGTCCGGTGGTAATTGAAGTTATCGCCTTAACAGTTATGTTGCCACCACTGTTTGCCGATGTATTCAAATTGCCTGCGGTGAAATTGTTACCGCTTGTAAATAGAATTTCTCCGCCATTAGTAGTAATATTTTTAACGCTTATATCGCCCTTGGCAGTAATATCGACTTTGCCTGCGGTGACATCTCCCGATAAGTTGACTTTTTCCGTGTTTAGTGCTGTCAATTGTTGCGCGTTAATTGTCGAGTTTCCTGTCACATTGCCAGCATTTTCGATCGCAAGATTTCCTAACTTGCTGGTGGCCCCCACCGCACCGTTGAAAGTGATGCTGCCGCTACCTGCATCCAGATTTAGGCTGCGGGCGGCATCAATACTGTCGATCGCACCTCCAAAGGCAATATTCCCCCCGGCTGTACTCAATCTTGCATCTTTCGTCAACCCGATAACACCGTTAATATTGATATTGCCCTGATTAGTAGTAACATTACCACCCAGCTTAGTGAGCGCCGCAGCAATATTAAAACCCGAATTGCTCGCAATATTACCGTTAGTGAATTCTGCCTGCGTTGCCGTAACATTCAAAGCAGAAAGTGGTGCTGTTTCTCCGATATTTCCTTGTAGCAGCACATTGCCTGTAGCGGCATCTAAGTTGAACAAATGATTGCCGTCAATCGCACCACTTATCTGAATATCTCCGCCGCTGGTACTGAGATTAATATCGTTGCCGAGTGTTACAGTGGCGTTTAGAGTGAGCGGGTTTTTATTGGTATTGATGCCATAATTCAAATTAATTGTGGAACCATTGAGAGTAATGCTGCTGTTGTCATTTCCGGTAATAGTTCCATCAAGTGCGATCGTACCAGTTCCCGTTTGAATATTTACTGGATCTAAAAATGTGAGATTAGAGGAAATACTAACATTTGCACTGCTATCCGATCGCCCGATCGCGATCGAGCTAAATCCATTTTGAATCAAATTAAGTTCAGATGCAGTCAAATCTAAAGCGCTAGTATTGTTATCAGTTCCGCCAACAGCAATATTTTGTCCTGCTGTTGCAGGTTGCAGCGTCAACCCGCCCGTACCAGAAACATTCCCAGAAAAATCAATTTCACCTGCTGTTAAATTCAGCGGGTTACTACCTCCCGATAAACTCGAACCGAAAGCAATAGTTGCATCTCCGAGTGTAAAATTTACAGGAGCTTTTAATGTCACCGGGTCGCTCAAACTAATATTATCATTAGTTGTGGTGATATTTCCGCTAATCGCAACCGTTCCCCCGCCGTTTTGAATAAATGCACCGTCTAAGTTCAGGTTTTTCTCAATATTGAGATTAACCTTATTGGTAATTGTGAGCGTGCCGTCATTGGTTGTTGTTACAGTTTCTTTGAGATTAACATTCTCAGCGGCAATACCCAGATTGCCAGCTACATCAACTGTATTATTGAAAGTAATGTCGCTGCCTGCGAGAATCGAATTATTGGCAATTGTAACTGCATCTCCATAAGTTTGAGGGCCAGTTGTAGTGACATTGCCATTAAGTTGAGTTGTGCCGCCAGCATCTGTAGTCAAACTCGCGGCATTGACTGTTTGATTAAATGCGGTTGTTCCTCTAGAGTTAGCTGTTAAATTGCCGATCGCACTTGTTGGATTCCCAACTGCACTTTTGAATGTAACATCACCGCTAGCGGCTTTCACAGTCAAATCGCTGGTACCATCAACAGTATTATTGAAAGAAATGCTGTCACCTGAAAGAATCGGATTATTCGCAACAGTGACTGCATCTCCGTAGGTTTGACTGCCAATTGTAGTCACATTGCCATTGAGTTGACTTGTGCCGCCAGCATCTGTAGTCAAACTCGCGGCATTGACTGTTTGATTAAATGCGGTTGTGCCTGTAGAGTTAGCAGTAATATTTCCTAATGCCTTGGTATTGCCAACTGCACCATTGAAGGTAATATTACCCGTACCCCCATTTACAGTCAAGTCGCTGCCAATGTTATTGGCATCGACAGTATTATTGAAAGTAATGTTGCTGCCTGAAATAATCGGATTAGTGGCAATTGTGACAGCATCTCCATAAGTTTGACTGCCGGTAGTTGTCACCTTGTCATTAAGTTGAGTTGTGCCACCCGCAGCGTCTGTAGTCAAAGTCACGGCATTGACTGTTTGACTAAATACGGTTGTTCCTCTAGATTTAGTTTTCAAATCTACGATTGGGTTGTTGATAGTGCCGATCGTACTCTGGAATGTAACATCACCAGTACCCCCATCCACAGTCAAGCTGCTGCCGATGTTATTAAGGGGGTCAACATTATTATTGAAAGTAATGCCTTTGCCTGTGAGAGTCGGATTATTGGCAATCGTGACAGCATCGTTATAAGTTTGAGCGCCAGTTGTTGTGACATTGGCGCCTAAAGATACCTTGCTGTTGGCAGTTAAACTTGTGAGAGGAGTTGTCTTACCAACTGCACCGCTGAATGTAATATTGCCACTACTCGCCTTCACAGTCAAATCGCCACTACCGTCAACAGTATTTTGGAAAGTAACGTCGCTACCTGCGAGACTCGATTTATTGGCAATCTTGACAGCATCGTTATAAGTTTGAGCGCCAGTTGTCGTGACATTGCCATTGAGTGTAGTTGTGCCGCCAGCATCTGTAGTCAAACTCGCGGCATTGACTGTTTGATTAAATGTTGTTGTACCAGAACTATTGGCGGTCAGATTTCCTAATGGGGTGTCCTTGCCTACGTCCCCTTTAACATCAATGTTTCCACTCCCTGTTTCTAAGGTGAGATTGCCACCGCCATCAACAGTTCCTCCAAAATTAATATCACCTGCCTTTGTCTTGAGATTGACATTAGAATTGGTATCGAGAAATACATTGCCAGTAAAAGTAATATTCTGTTCGTTGGTCGTAATATTGGCATTATTATTTAAAAGGATAGCTATCCCTGAATTGAAATCGGTTCCGCTGCCGCCGACACCGGTGAGAGTGACATTCCCGGTGCCTGTGGATTCTACCAGCCCTTCTATCACTAGGCCCGAGTAGTCGCTCCCGCTCGCGTTGCCACCTGTTCCTGTGAGGGCGATATTTCCATTCTGCGATCGCACTTGGCCGGTATTGTTAAGACTTATCCCTTCAATGAAATCGGTTCCGCTGCCACCAACACCCGTGAGAGTGACATTCCCGGTGCCTGTGGATTCTACCAGCCCTTCTATCACAAGGCCCGAGTTGTCGCTCCCGCTCCCGTTGCCGCCTGTTCCTGTGAGGGCGATATTTCCTGGCGATCGCACTTGGCCGGTATTGTTAAGACCTATCCCTCCATTGCGATCGGTCCCGCTGCCGCCGACACCGATGAAACTGACATTCCCGGTGCCTGTGGATTCTACCAGCCCTTCTATCACAAGGCCCGAGTTGCCGCTCCCGCTCGCGTTGCCGCCTGTTCCTGTGAGGGTGATATTTCCTGGCGATCGCACTTGGCCGGGATTGTTAAGACTTATCCCTCCATTGCGATCGGTCCCGCTGCCGCCAACACCGATGAAACTGACATTCCCGGTGCCTGTGGATTCTACCAGCCCTACTATCACTAGGCCCGAGTTGTCGCTCCCGCTCGCGTTGCCGCCTGTTCCTGTGAGGGTGATATTTCCTTGCGATCGCACTTGGCCGGTATTGTTAAGACTTATCCCTGGATTAATATCGGTTCCGCTGCCGCCGACACCGGTGAGAGTGACATTCCCGGTGCCTGTGGATTCTACCAGCCCTTCTATCACAAGGCCAGAGTTGCTGATCCCGCTCGCGTTGCCGCCTGTTCCTGTGAGGGTGATATTTCCATTCTGCGATCGCACTTGGCCGGTATTGCTAAGACTTATCCCTCCATTGCGATCGATCCCGCTGCCGCCAACACCGATGAAAGTGACATTCCCGGTGCCTGTGGATTCTACCAGCCCTTCTATCACTAGGCCCCAGTTGTCGCTCCCGCTCGCGTTGCCGCCTGTTCCTGTGAGGGTGATATTTCCTTGCGATCGCACTTGGCCGGTATTTTTAAGACTTATCCCTTGATTGAAATCGGTTCCATTTCCCCCCGTCCCGGTAATAGTTACACTTCCGGCATTAATTATACTGCTCTCGATAGCAACTCCAATGGCAGAGGTACCACTCCCTCTACCGATGCCCAGGAAATTACCACCATTAGTATCGATCGTCGAACCTACGATACTGACAGCACCACCGTTTAGATTATCACTATCAGCATTCAGAGTAATATTGCCTCCCTGACTGGTGAGTTTGGTATTATTAATATTAATATTATTATTAGCATTCAGAGTTAGCGTATTACTATTAGCCCATGAAACCGGAGCGCTGACAGTAATATCGCCTTGGTTCGGAGAATCCGACGCAGTAGAAATAGTCACATTTCCCAAATCTAGCTGGGTTTGCAGCGTCCCATTATTAATTGTAGAAGTCCCATCCGAGGGCGTAAATGCTCCCCCTGATAAAGTGCCACCTGTATCCACATCTGTACTAATAGTAATATCAGTAGGGTCTAACAATAAGGTTCCCGCCATACCAAAGGTCGATCGCAAATCAACTAATCCTTGAAAATCCAGCGATTGCTTTCCCGACACTTCCACAAAGCCGCCATTCCCAGAAAACAAGCCACCTCTGGCCGTAATATTCCCATTAAAGCGAGTAGTTTCATCAGCCCAAACTATCACTCGCCCGCCATTCCCATTACTAATAGCATCAGCATTAATCGTCGAATCGCTGCTAACAAAAGTCCGCGAAGCATTGGGTACAGTCCCCAAACCCTGATAATCTCCGCCAATCAGTACATTACCGCCGCCGTTAATCCCAGAAGCATCGATCTTGCCTGCAATAACTCCTACTTTGTCGCCTAAAATATTTACAGTACCGCCAGTGTTGCCAGAGACATTGATACTGCCGGATGCGATCGCAGTTCCCGCAGTTATCGGCACAGCAGCATTCCCTGTCAACACAACTTCGCCATTGGCATTTACCGTCAAACCCGTCGCCTGGGCCACACCTTGTCCAGTCAGCAACTCCGGCAAAGATAACACTGGCTGCGTCCAATTGTTCGGCAGAGAACTTTGAGTTGCTGTCGGCTGAATATCCAAACTCAATAAATTTCCAGCTTGACTAATTCGCACCAAATTGTTACCCGGTACGGCGCTGATGAGAATATTGCCGCTAGGCGCAGTTAGCTGACCATTATTGACAACCGTACCGCCGATCAAACTTAAAGTTTGACCTGGTGTCACCGTCAGATTGCCTGCATTAACAATGCTTCCACCTGGCAAATTTGTAAACGCAAAACTATTCGGCGTCCCGATGAAAGTTGCCCAATTGTTATTGCCGATCGCACTAAACCACTGATTGTTCCCAAAACCAATCCCTGTCGCCGTAGTAGCATTAAAAGATCCAGGCACGTTGAGACTGGCATTCGGCCCGAAAATTATGCCCGCCGGATTCATCAAAAATAAATTGGAATTGCCGCCCGTAACTTGAATTAAGCCATTTATTAAAGAAGGATTACCCCCAGTAATCCTTCCCAAAATATTTTGAATATTGGGATTAGTCAGAAAGTTTGCCGTTTGAGCCTCGCTGAGGCCAAACTGAGTAAAACTATGAAAAAGATTAGCCCCATCTCCGCTGAAGGCCCCCCCGGAAATGTCGTAGCGGTTGCCGCTGGGAGTAACAACTGTGTTAGTGCCGTCTGGTGCGGGGGAGATGGGTTGCGCCTTTGCCGAACCCGTCGCTGCACTCAGCCAGCTAACAATGAATAACCATCCGAGCAAATGTAGTTTGTTGGGTGTCATTGTGTTTAAAGATTGTGCTTAAAGTGCGATCGTATTTATTTCTACTACTTTTACTCCTAAAAATTTCTCATGTCAATAGGAGCCGCCTATTTTTGCTGGTCGAATAATTAGGACTGAAAAAGGAAATGTATGTTTTTAATTACTATGATTTACGTAAAAACAGTTTTTTTACTAGAAGTCAGGCGCGGGAAATGAAACTTGGTTTCTTTTTTTGACTTTCACTGCTTCCCTGACCCAATTACCTTAAAAAACCGGGTTAATGCGTCCGGGACTGTTGGTGAAAGTATGGCGCGGAATGCGAGGGTTAGAGGTTTAAAAAACTTGGAATATTAGTCAAAAGTACGTAAGTACCGATCGCCTACTATACAGCTTGCTTAGAGAGGCAAAAAACTCGCTCAAATTCCTACTCGCGGTCGCCGCCGCTTCTTTCTGCATCGGGCGACCAGCTTGCAGCCCGCTTTCACGAACAACTGACTGAACAGCCGAGGTTCTCTCAAAAACTTTATATTTTAGGGATGAACTTTACCAAAACTTCATAAAGCTCGATTAAAAATTTTATGTATTTTTGATGAAAGCCAATAGTTGCAAGTCTTGTACTCAACTTTAGACTGTTACTAAAACGAAGTAAATGTAGTAAGTTGGAAGTCTAGGCAGGATGAAAATCTTGCTGTTACAGATTAAACTGTGCCAATCTGGTGTCAGTGAAAACTCTTAGAAGAAGCACTCATTTACTCCAAAACACCCTTAAGTAAGATCTCTCTGTAGATTCACGGGTGTGGAGCCTCTTCTTTAGATTTGACGATCGTCCTAAATATCGCAGGCTCGCGATCGTCGATTCGCGTCACGGCAACATGGCATTTTGCGCCTTACTACGTAACAATACTGGAGGAATCAGGGTTATGACTACCTTAACGCTAGTCAAAAAAACATCTTTTACAGTCGCCAGCTTGGCAACCACAATGTTGCTGAGCATCTGCACGCCCGTCAGAGCTTTCATGTTTGGCACTGCCGGCATCCAGTTCGATGAAGATACCAATATAAACTTTACCTTCGACCAATCTCACGGCGCTTACCAGTCCAGCTTGTGGGTAGCCCAAGCTCAGTCAGGAAACACTGGCTACACCAACATCGCCAGACTGTTCTACGAGACTAAACCCTCAGATAACGGCAGCGCGAATGACTGGCAGGGAAGCTTCGGCAACGCAGTCACCTCCGAAAACCGCTCCATCACCCAAACCTTCAAATTTTTGCAGGATCAAACTTATGCCCTGCTGCTGTGGAGCGACAGCGGCACCGGCCAACCATTGGAGCAGTACGCCTCCAGCAGCACCTTCATGAACAGCCCCGAATGGTTTGCCGCCAACACCCAGTACAGGAGAGATGACTGTCTGGTGGCGGGCTGTCAGCAAGCCGTGTTTGGCGACTTTAATCTCGACTACAACTCCCGCGACTCATTTACAAGCGTCAACGGCGGTAAAGGCCCAGAGCAATATTCATTGCTCACAATGGCCCAACTGGCTCAGGGTACAAAAATCTCATTCGACGATGCCGGAGGAGGAAACGACGTGGACTTCCAAGACTTCACCCTGTCGGCTCAGTTAGCTCCCACACCAGTCAACGGCCTTGCCTTCCGAAACTTCACCGTGTCGGCTCAGTCAGTCCCCGAAGCAGTCCCCGGACCAGTCCCCGGACCAGTCCCCGGACCAGTCCCCGAACCAGTCCCCGAACCAGTCCCCGAACCAGTCACAGTGTTCGGGACTATGATGGGGATCGGGGCTGTGGCAGCAGCTCGCAGGAAAAAAAAGCGAGGGCAGCAACGATAAAAAAGACTCTTAACCAGCCCCATACAAATCTAAATAGTGCGTCTGTTCAGTGGTACTCTGAGGAATAGCATTTCTAAATGTTAAGACTTTTTCCATAACGGGAAAAATAGCATCCTAACAAAGGCACTATTCATGGTATCCACCGCAGAAAAAACGAACGTAGGCTACATCACCCAAATCATCGGGCCAGTTGTAGACGTAAAATTCCCAGGCGGCAAACTGCCCCAAATCTATAACGCTCTCACGATTTCCGGCAAAAACGAAGCAGGTCAAGAAATTGCCGTTACCTGCGAAGTTCAGCAACTGCTCGGAGACAGCCAAGTGCGCGCAGTTTCCATGAGTACCACCGACGGCTTGGTGCGTGGCATGGAAGTAGTAGATACCGGGGAAGCGATCCAAGTTCCCGTCGGAATCCCAACTCTCGGCCGGATTTTTAACGTCATCGGTCAACCCGTAGACAATCTCGGCCCGGTCAATACTTCCGAAAGTATGCCCATCCACCGCAACCCGCCGGCTTTCACCGAACTGGAAACCAAGCCTTCGGTGTTTGAAACCGGGATCAAGGTGATTGACCTGCTGGCCCCCTACCGTCGCGGCGGCAAAATCGGTTTGTTCGGCGGCGCAGGCGTCGGCAAAACCGTGATTATGATGGAACTCGTGAACAACATCGCCAAAGCTCACGGCGGCGTGTCCGTGTTCGGTGGTGTGGGCGAGCGCACCCGCGAAGGTAATGACCTCTACAAAGAAATGATCGAGTCAGGGGTTATTGACGAAGAAGACCGCAGCAAGTCGAAAATTGCTCTGGTTTACGGTCAAATGAACGAGCCGCCTGGTGCTCGGATGCGCGTGGGCCTGTCGGCTCTGGCGATGGCCGAATACTTCCGCGATGTCAGCAAGCAAGACGTGCTGCTGTTCATTGACAATATCTTCCGGTTTGTGCAAGCGGGTTCTGAGGTATCGGCTCTGTTGGGTCGGATGCCTTCGGCTGTGGGATATCAGCCGACTCTCGGTACGGATATGGGCGACTTGCAAGAACGGATTACTTCGACTACCGAAGGTTCGATTACTTCGGTTCAAGCTGTGTACGTACCTGCGGATGACTTGACTGACCCCGCGCCGGCTACGACATTTGCTCACTTGGACGCTACAACTGTGTTGTCTCGCGGTTTGGCTGCGAAGGGGATTTATCCGGCTGTTGACCCACTGGATTCTACGTCTACGATGTTGCAAGTTAGCGTTGTCGGCGAAGAGCACTATGGCGTTGCTCGCCAAGTGCAGTCAACTCTGCAACGCTACAAGGAATTGCAAGACATTATTGCAATTTTGGGCTTGGATGAGCTGTCGGAAGATGACCGCTTGACCGTTTCTCGCGCTCGCAAAATTGAACGGTTCTTGTCTCAACCGTTCTTTGTGGCGGAAGTGTTCACCGGTTCCCCCGGCAAGTACGTCAAGCTGGCAGACACCATTAAGGGTTTCCAGATGATTTTGGCTGGCGAACTGGACGAATTACCTGAACAAGCTTTCTATTTGGTGGGCGATATCAACGAGGCGATCGCCAAAGCTGAAAAAATGAAAGCTGACGCCAAGTAATTTTAGTCATTAGTCAGTAGTCAGTAGTCAGTAGTCAGTCGTTATTAGTTATTTGTTATTTGTTATTGGTAACAACTGACAACTGATAACTGACAACTGACAACTGACAACTGACAACTGACAACTGACAACTGACAACCGACAACTGACAATTTATGACATTAACTGTGCGCGTAGTGGCCCCAGACAAAACTGTTTGGGATTCTAATGCTGAAGAAGTAATTCTGCCGAGCACCACAGGCCAACTGGGTATCTTGAGCGGTCACGCTCCAATGTTGACAGCTTTGGATACCGGAGTAATGCGCGTCCGTCCCGGCAAGGAATGGGTGTCTATTGCTCTGATGGGTGGCTTTGCAGAAATCCAAGAAAACAAAGTTACTATTCTTGTCAACGGCGCTGAAAAAGGCGAAACCATTGATAAAGAAGCTGCTCGTACTGCTTACACCGAAGCAGTAGCTCGTTTGGAAAAGTCCGCTAGTGGCACTGACCAAGAGCAAATTAAAGCTAAGCAAGCAATCAAACGCGCGAGAGCTCGTTTCCAAGCTGCCGGCGGCACGCTCTAGCTCTAAGGGTAACGACATAGTGCTTTTGTAGTAGGGACACAACATTGTTGTGTCCCTGCTGTTTTTCTCACGTTGTCTCCCTAATGTTTTGCTAAACTCCCGCCTCGGACAATAGAGACTGCATTGTTTCCCAAGATAACCCCTGCTGAAGATAGCGGGGGTTATTTGGATTGTAGGGGCTCTCCACGCGATCGACACTGACAATTTTTGCTTCTTCCGGCAAAACAGGAACCTCGGGATCGAAAGCGGTCGATCGCGTCAAAGAGCTAGAAAAGCCTTTAAAAATAGCAATTTCATCGAATTCGCCGTCAATTTCGGCCTTGACGATTAAAACTTCGTGCGATCGTTTTACCGTGTATTGTTCCAAACGACGAGCAATAGAGTCAGCCATAGCAAATCTCACTTTCCTGAAATCTGCTACAATATAGCTTAATTTTGCGGCTAATTTCAGCGACAGATAGCTAATTTTTTATTTTTAATTCGACCTTTTTTTACAGCAGGAAGTAAGCGGACATAATATAAATCCTGTAAAAAAAATCTGCCAGATTTTCATCCGGCAAAACCTACTTGTCCGATATTTTATGAGCCACAGAAAGACTAGGTTTCAATTATCGTTGTCCCGTCAAAATTTTATTAAACAGCGTTTTGCTTGGGATATACGCTGCTATTTATGCTAGTTTTTTGCTTGAGATCAGCTATGGTAAGTGGCAACTCAAAGCTAATAAATAACTGTTTACGAGGCGGGAATTATAGTTAGTGGCTCAATTTTAGAGCCTTTGGGCTATCGAGAAAAATATATGTGCCGATTTGTCGAGCGAGTGACAGTAAAAGGCAAAAAATCTGCCGTCTCCGTGTTTAAAATTTATGATGCAGAAACAGAACACAGCATTGAACTAAAACAGGAAACTGCTGCTGAATTTCAAAAAAGTCTGAAGCTTTATTTCGAGCAAAATTTTACTGAAGCGCAAAAATTATTCAGTAAGATTTGCGAAAGAAATCCTCAAGATAGGTTAGCAGAAATTTACTACCAGCGCTCTCTAAAGAATGGAATGTATGGAGCAATACGGTTCAGTTAAGGGCTAGGCAGTGCTTAAAACAATAAATACAGGAGGATTCATTATTATTCCAGTACC
>NZ_JAUBRM010000137.1:0-11859 GCF_036701905.1 Microcoleus sp. MON2_D5 | reverse complement strand
TCAGCAGCTAAACAAGCTGCAATTTCCTGACGAGCTTGCCAAACCTCTTGAGAGTTAAGAAAGGCTTTTAAGTATAAGTAACCGTCTTGTTGCATCCTCCGTCGCAATTGCTCTGGCTGTGCGAGTACATCGGAGGAATTCCTTAGATAACCAAAAGCCTCCTCACGGCAATCTAGTTCATAACCTAGGGAACTTAGGGCTGTTTTTGCTTGTCTAATTAGCATCGTGGCTACCCGTTTAAGCCGGGACAGTAGAAACTTCAGTATTCAACAGATGTGCAGGATAATACCTTTACCTTCGGTGGATTATCCGTCAGCTCTGCTGGATAACACCCTAATTTTAAGGGATTAAACAGAAACTTTGCAGGTTAAGTCCGGGTTATTGGGTGTTATCTGTCACTTTTGCTGAATATTATCTCCTATATCGCTCTTATTCAGCATTAACCTAATGTCACACTTCGTAAGAAAGATTCTCTCATTTTCTAAAAAGTTAGAAAACCATATTGGTGCTATTTGGTATTTAGTCCATCATTACAACTCGACTTTGAGGCAATAAATATTCAATCACTACATATTTACTACTACCCCGATACCATTGGCACATCTTACAACGTGACTAATATCGCGTTCATGTTTCTAAACAGCTTTGGCATCAGGGCCTAAAGCCCAGAGCGGTGTTTCCAGACAAGTTGAAACGCCGCTCTCATTTTTGTCTCTAGCTTCTACCCGCATTTAGGATTGCCGCGGGTTAACGTAGCTTCGATCTGAGATCGCCGACGATCGGTTGAAGTTACGCCTAGAAACTCCTGGCAGAGGTTTTCGCTAAGACTGTGCGAAGGTCATAGCGGTCAAGGTTCATCACCTTGTCCCACGCCGCCACAAAGTCATTGACAAACTTCTGCTGCGAGTCCACACATCCGTAGACTTCCGCCAGGGCGCGGAGCTGAGAGTTTGAGCCGAAGATGAGGTCAACACGGGTAGCAGTCCACTTCAGGTCGCCTGTTTTGCGATCGCTCCCCTCGAACTCATACTCATCTTCAGAGGTCGCCTTCCACGTCGTACCCAGGTCGAGCAGGTTCACGAAGAAGTCATTGGTCAACGTCTCTGGTTGATGGGTGAAGACGCCGTGTTTAGACCCTCCAAAGTTTGTACCCAGGACGCGCAACCCGCCCAGGAGAACCGTCATCTGAGGAGCTGACAGGGACAGCAACTGCGCCCGATCGACCAGTAGCTCTTCGAGCGATTCGCTATGTTTGCCGCTCGTGTAGTTGCGGAACCCGTCTGCGGTTGGCTCAAGCACCGCGAAGGACTCGACATCCATTTTTTCTTGCAGCGCATCCGTGCGTCCCGGCTTGAAGGGAACCGTCACATCGTGACCGGCATTTTTCGCCGCTTGCTCAATGCCCGCGCATCCGCCCAGAACGATCAGGTCAGCGAGCGAAACCCGCTTGCCGCCAGACTGCGAGCTGTTAAACTCCTGTTGAATTCCCTCCAGGGTTTGCAGCACTGTTGCCAACTGCTCTGGCTGGTTGACTTCCCAATCCTTCTGCGGCGCGAGACGAATGCGCCCCCCGTTCGCTCCACCGCGCATATCGGAGCAGCGGAACGTTGACGCCGACGCCCAAGCAGTCGAAACGAGTTGGGAGACAGACAGTCCCGAAGCAAGAATCTTGCCCTTGAGGGCAGCGATGTCCTGCTCATCAATCAATTCATGATCGACTGCGGGAATGGGATCTTGCCACAAGAACTCTTCCTGGGGAACCTCTGAACCGAGATACCGCGATCGCGGTCCCATGTCGCGATGCGTCAGCTTGAACCACGCCTTGGCAAACTGCTCGGCAAACTCATCCGGGTTGTCGTGGTAACGTCGCGCAATCTGGTTGTAGATGGGGTCCATCTTCATCGCCATATCTGCCGTGGTCATCATGGGGGCGTGCCGTTTCGACGGATCGTGCGCGTCGGGTACCGTACCCGCACCCGCGTCGCCCTTGGGCTTCCATTGCCACGCACCAGCGGGGCTTTTCGTCAGCTCCCAGTCATATTTGAACAGGGTTTCGAGATAGCTGTTGTCCCACTGCGTCGGAGTGGGAGTCCATGCGCCTTCGATACCGCTGGTGATCGCATCGACGCCGACACCCGTGTTAAAGGCGTTCTTCCAGCCGAGGCCCTGATCGATGATGGTGGCACCCCCAGGATCGGCACCTACGTGCGTCGCCTCGCCCGCACCGTGACATTTGCCGAACGTGTGCCCACCGGCGGTGAGCGCGACTGTCTCCTCGTCGTTCATCGCCATCCGACCAAAGGTGTCGCGAATATCGCGCCCTGAGCCGACCGGATCGGGCTCGCCGTCTGGCCCTTCCGGGTTCACGTAGATCAGTCCCATCTGAACGGCGGCGAGGGGATTCAGGAGCACCCGATCGCCTTCGTAACGCTCATTGCTGAGCCAAGCTTTCTCAGAACCCCAGTAGATGTCTTCCTCTGGCTGCCAGACATCCACGCGCCCACCGGCAAAACCCAACGTCTTGAAACCCATCGACTCAAGCGCGCAGTTGCCGGCGAAGATCATGAGGTCGGCCCACGAGATTTTCTTGCCGTATTTCTGCTTGATTGGCCAAAGCAACATACGCGCTTTGTCGAGGTTGGCATTGTCTGGCCAACTGTTGAGCGGCTCAAACCGCTGGCTACCCGAACCCGCGCCGCCGCGACCGTCGCCAATACGATATGTGCCGGCGCTGTGCCAAGCCATGCGGATGAAGAGCGGCCCATAATGACCGTAGTCGGCTGGCCACCAGTCCTGGGAGGTGGTCATCAGCTCGTAGATATCTGCCCTCAAGGCAGCTAAGTCAAGACTCTTGAACTCCTCAGCATAGTTGAACGCCTCACCCATAGGATTGGCCTGGGGGGTGTGCTGGTGGAGGATGCTCAGATTCAAATAATTCGGCCACCAGTCTCGGTGCGACGGCCTATGACGAGGCTGAGATTTCTGACCGCCGCCCGTAAATGGGCATCCACTTCCGTTGCTCATAGTATTTTCCTATCGAGGTGTGTGGGTAGGTTTTTTGATGTACTGCGGGTATTGCCAACAAATAGCATTATGGTAATTACTGGGATAATAGATAAGCAAATAATCTAAGAGAAATATAATCAACGTTATGATTTGAAACAATAGATTTGTAATTTGAAACAAACGGTTATTATTAATAACCCAAGAGTGAGCCTGTACGCGCTCTGGTTGAGCGCGGTCACTTTCCACAAAGCTTACATGGTGCTGAGACACCCGCGACGGTGTAACGACTAGGGTTAATTTATCCAAAATTTTTTTGTGGTTAGTAGTTCAGGGTAAACGCATCTAATTTCTAAATTCCCATATATAGCGTTTGAGTAGAGACAAAAGCGCTACAGGTGGAAAAACTGTTCTCAATAAACAACAATAAAGCCGAGTTATTGCTCTAAAACCCCTCGTTATTGACAAGATGCGTTTACCCTGGTTAGTAGTTGAGAGTGATGTACGCAGAGAATCTGACCTGCGTCGTTTGGAAAAGAACCTGAAAAAGGCTCGCACAGAAAAGGAAACAAATCGTCAAGCGGTTGGAAAACATTACCCGGTGCTTCGATCGCACCTTAAGCTCCTTCATGTTGGCGGTATGCACATCTGACGATCCAGTTCCTCCGGGTGGGCTTGGTGTTGGACGAGTTAAACGTCTGTTTCTTTCTTAACGAAGCTTGGTTTGTCCAGGTGACTCACGACAAGCATCCATATTGGATGGAAGTAATTCCTGACGAAGCATTATCTCCAGTACCACCATCACAGTTATCGGTAGAGGATGGTGAAGACGATTTGGACATCCCGTTCTAGTTGACTTGGACAAAACTTTGGCAGCTTCTCAGTAACTCTTTCCTCGTAATGGATTACACTCAACTTGAGCAACTACTCACCGCTTCGCGCGTGGCTTGAGGCAAATCGAGTAACTTATGTAATGGTGCCTCTAGCAACTGGGTGGAAGAAACCAAGACGTAATCCTATACAATTTCATCCATCCAGCTTTGAATCTTGCTAATCAGCTTTGGTGGGTCAGGTTGAATATCCTTGGTTGTTCAAGCGAATTTTGTTCGTGCAGCCGTGATTTTAATTGTCCGAGTCAAGGACAGCACGGAGCCTTGCCAGATGCTCAGCAATGACAACAGTATTATTATGCTCAGTACCTAACCGTTGTACACAAATCTCTAGAGCTTGCCCTAACAGGGATTCGGCTTCACTGTAGCGTCCTTGAGCCTGGTAGAGCAATGCCAAATTATTCAGGCAAATTGCCGTATGAGGATGAGCGTTACCAAACAGGCGTTGCAACAGTTCTATGGCTTGACAATAAAGGGGTTCAGCTTCGCTATAGCGTTTCTGTTCACGGTAGATTTCTGCTAGATTATTCAAGCTTACTATGATATCTGGATGGTTATCTCCTAGTAAGCGTTTGCACAGGTTCAAGGCTTGGAGAGCTAAGGATTCAGCTTCACTGTAGCGTCCCTGACGTAGGTAGAAACTTGCCAAATTGTTCAAGCTGAGTGCCACCTGTGGATGGTCGTTACCAAACAGGCTTTGCCGAAGTTCTAGTGCCTGCACAAAGAGGGATTTGGCATCGCTAGAGCGTTCCTGATGAAGATAGCAGCTTGCCAAATTATTTAGGCTATCTGCTACATCAGGATGCTTGTCACCCTGTAGATGCCTTGAGAGTTCAAGGGACTGCTCTAACAAAGGTTGGGCTTTACTATAGCGTCCCTGCTCACAATAGAGCGTTGCTAAATTATTCAGGCTGGTTGCTACATCAGGATGCTTATCACCTAGCAGATGTTTTCGGAGTTCTAATGCCTGCCGATCGCACAACTCTGCATCACTGTAGCGACCTTGACGACTATATAAAACTCCTAGATTATTCAGGCTAGTTGCCACATCAAGATGCTTATCACCTAGCAGATGTCGTCGCCATTGTAAGGCTGACAGCAAAAGAGATTCAGCTTCTTCATATCGTCCTTGGTTTAAGTAAAGGACTCCCCGCTCATTCAAGTTGCCAGCTACATGAGGATCGATATAGACTTCTGTTTGATTCTTCCCGTCTTGATCCCTAGCAAACACATCAGGATCGTCAGCACCTAGCAGAGTTTTCCTGAATTCTATTGCTTGGAGGTGTTGCCAAATTTCTGAGGCTTGTATATACAGTGGCTCAGCCTCACTGTAACGTCCCTGAGCCTCGTAACAATAGGCTAGATTCTCTAGAGTGATCGCAATATAAGGATGGACTGTGCCAAAGCGTGTTTGAACTAATGATAAACACTGTTTAGACCAATACTCTGCTTTTCCGTATAGCCCTTGACCTACATAGAATCTCATCAGTCCTTTAAAAAGCTCCGGTAAATCGTCGTCACTTAGCTCATCTGTCAAAGTTTGAGCAACTTCTGCTAGGTGAGGCACAGTTATAGCCAATGAGTCGATTAGTTCACGGGTAGGAGAGCCAGGAATTGGCTTGGCAACTGCTACCATTGCTATCACAATCCCTTGTTTTAGTTCCTTTACCTGGTCTGTCCGTTCTACTTTCTCCCAGAAGAATTCTCGAATCAGTTGATGCAGGCGGTAAGTTTCGTCACCCATGCGCTGAAGCAGATGCAGATTCAGCAGGATATCATCTCTAATCTCTTCCAAGTCTTCTGGATCTTGAGCGGATGCAGCCTGTTCCACCAAGTACCAGGGAATAGGAGCGGGGGCAAATAAACTCAGCAGACATCCCAGTTGTTTTGACTCATCATTCAATGTCTCCCAACTCAACTCAAAGGCTGCTTTCACTCCCCGTTTTGCGGTCATGTCTTCCTCTCGCTTGCAGAGCGAGCGCTCATTTAACCGCTTTTCCTCCAACCGTTGCAGCAATTCTGCCAGCGATAAATTTGCTTTCCGATCCAAATAACGTCCCACTAACTCCAAACCCAAAGGCAAAAACTCTAGCCATGCACAGAGTTTTTTAGCCTCCTCTAGTTCCTGTTGGATACGTTCTTCACCAATATGGTAAATTAACAACTTCAGAGCATCTGCTTCATCGAGAACATCTAATAGCAGAGACTCAATTGACTTACCCAATCGCTTAATCCGTGTCGTCATCAAGACTTTAAAGCGTAGTTCGACTGGCGGTAGATAAGGCTTTATTTCCCCATAATCAGTAATATCATCCAACACTACCAGCACTTCGCCAGATTCCCAGCGTCGCCAGCAGAAATCAACCTGAGTCTTTAAGTCCCAATCCTCTTGCGGATTCAGATTATCAAACTGCGATCGCGCAAACCGAACAATCTCAATCCCCATATCTGGGTTTTTAGCAGGCAACCAGCAAACCCCACCTGGGTAATTGTTTAAATGTTTTAGCGCGTATTGAATGGCAAGTTCTGTTTTGCCGACTCCACCCATGCCAGCAATAGCAGCGATCGCTACGCGATTTCCTTCCTGTAACAACTGGTGTAGCTTTTCAAGTTCACGCGATCGCCCCACAAACTCAACAACGCCAGTATGAGGAATATTCTGGGGAGGATTGGTGTAATGATTGGATAATCTATATCCAGCTTTAGCAAGTAAACCAGGAACACTACTCCAATCTACCCGCTGATTTTCTGGAAGATGAAGGATTTTGAGCAGGTGATCTTTGATTTCTCTATTTAAGGCAACTTGAACGGTCTTTTCCTTGACATAGCATTTGTTGGCAACTTCTTTGGGTTCACCTAAACAAAGCACCCCTTTCAAGTATCTCCAGGCTGCTGTGGTAATTTCACCCTTCTTTTCAGCTACTAGATTGGCTCTCAACCTTTCTATATCAAACTTTTTTGCAGCCTCGTCAAAGTTCTCTTCTGGTTGATCTGGCATAAGAGACATCCTAATTAACCGCTATCAAGTTCTTGCTGAATCAATGCTAACAAATTGCTAACTCCAGTTAGTCGATGGCTGACCCTAGCGCCGACTATCGTTGAAACATCCCATCAGACATACGTTTCAGAGATTTAGCGAATGAAAGCATTTCAACTTAGCCTACCTATTCCAGGCTGTGAACCCGTTTGCCTAGACGATCGCAACCAACCCAAAAATTCCAAGCACCGCTCACGCCCTATCGTAATTGAATCATCTTGCACCACCCAGAGAGCAGCAGCCCTTCTCGGCGTATCTACCACCACTCTCTATCGCGCCCGAAAAGAAGGCAAACCCTATCAACACAAAGCCTGGATTGCCCAAGCGATCGGTGCCAAAAACGCTTGGACAGTCTCATACACCCCGAACCAAGCCAAACCGAACAACTGATGAATGAGAAATTGGAGTAACTGCAATGAATAACAACCACTCAACCATCAACTACAACGACTGCAACTTCCACGACTCCTGTGCAACCGCAGCTTCCAACTATCCAGAATGCGATCGCCAAACAAAAACCAACACTCAAAACTTCATCATTCCCAGACAAACAGAAGTTTGGCAGTTTCTTCAAGATGAATGCAAACTGGACATCAGTCACATCTCCATCAGACCACCCTTCGATAAGTGGTGGAATATCCTCCATGAAGGCAGCCACTATGCCACTAAGCCACTAACTTATCTTACTCTGTGGCGTGAAAACGGCTCCCCTGGAGAAATCCCTAACCTAGACTGGTTCAGTGGCGATGGGATAATTAAGCCCAAAGATCCAACTCCCGATGAATGGGGATGCCGTGCTTGGTGTCTGCAAGTTCTGAAATATAAAGGCTGGAAAAATCCTCTCGATTGCCCTGACTATCCTAGAAACTGGGAAGGACACCAAACGCACAATCCTCACCTGTGGATGCGAAACAAAATTACCAGTCCTTGTCACCCATTCCAGAAAAACGGGTTTGAGCAACTAAAATCTGTCGGAATTGACGTAAATCAAGGCATCTTCCGCCCCACCAAAGAAATCAAAATCCTTGGCTTGCAACCTATTGTTGGTTGGGACTTTCCCCAAAGTGCTTAATCATTAGACCTCTTGCGAAAGTGCGATCGCTCGTCTGACTTGATAGGCTAGGCTTTATATAGGAGACCGCTCAAAAAATTTGCGTCCCAGCTCTGGCCATCTTTACCTCCTGTCGATAGACAAGGTGTTGTTTTTTATACGGATTTTTGGGAATTTTATTCAAAAGTGCTACCTTTTAAAAGACATCGACCTGTAGGCAAAGAATCCGGAAAAACCAGTCATATTCAAAGACTTAATAATACTTTACGGTCGCGATTCTCTCGTTGGGTTCGTAAAATCTTGTCTTTCTCAAAAAAACTGCTTTCACCATAGGCTGGCAATGTTTAACTGTGTACCTTACTATAATTTTTGCATAAGAAAGCGATATCATGACTGTGCATGACTACCAAACCATTTCAAGCCGAATAACTTCAGCTTGAAAAACTTTAATATTTGTGAAATCCGAGCGTTAATTAGTGGGCATTCTCCTGAGAATTTAGCATAATCAGTCAGACTAATCTACACAACTTGCTATTGAGATAATTTCTGAAAACCACCGTTTACCGAAACGCCGTTATTGCATACTTTTCTGCATCTTTACTACTTTGTTTCCGTTCCATAACGCGCTGCAAAATAGTCTCTACTTTCGCAGCAAATACAGCATTTCCTCTCTGCCTCGGTCGTGGGAGATCAATATAACAGTTCATTGCTATTTGACCATTTTCTATTAAAATAACTCGATCAGCTAGCACCACTGCTTCTTCTACGTCGTGAGTGATCAGTAGCGCGGTAAATCCTTTTTCTTGCCACAAATTTTCTAACAATTGCTGCATCTCAATACGGGTCAAAGCATCTAACGCGCCGAGGGGTTCATCAAGCAGCAGCAAGTCGGGTTCGCAGGCGAGGGCTCTTGCTAAAGAAACTCTTTGCTTTTGACCGCCGGAGAGTACAGCCGGCCAATCGCTGGCGCGATCGCCAAGCCCAACAGCGTGAAGGACTTGCATCGCTTTATAGCGAGTGCTTTCTTTGGCATTTAGTAGCCCTAATTGCACGTTGGCCAGCACTTTTTGCCAAGGTAGTAGCCGTGCATCCTGAAACATCATTCTCACTTTCGAGTTAAGTTGTTTAGACGGCTTTCCGTCTAGAAAGACCGTGCCTTGACTGGGAATTTCTAGTCCGGCAATTAAGCGCAGCAAGGTACTTTTGCCACATCCACTGCGACCCACAATGGCTACAAATTCTCCGGGATTTATTTCGAGGTTGATATCCCGCAAAATTTCAATATTTCCAAATGACTTCTGGAGTTTTACTAATTCTAAGCGCATTCCTGAGAGTCCTGATTCCATTTTAAAAAACCTCCATATATCTCACAATTCATCGCACAGGCTCATAACAATTAACAGTTAAAAGTTAAGCGCTAACTTTAGTTCGCTTGCAAAAGTTGCTGTTAAGCAAGTGTTAATGAGCCTGCTGCTCACCGATTTGGGTGAAGAGCAGATTAGCATCTCTAACTTTAATCTACTGTAAGTCAGTCAAGTTATAGTATTTTACGATTAAACAAGAGTATTGCATAGGTATTTACAAAAAGCAAGGGAATTTTTTCCCAAAATTCGGGAACTTTGATAAATAATTGTTAAGAACAAGCAAACCCTCTTCCTGTAAAGGTTCTGCTTGTTCTAGCGACCATCAGGGGTAACTTTCCTTCTCTTACTTCTGGGTGAACCCGCCTCCGGTGGCGAACCGGTTTCTGTTTTTGAGTCCGGTGAGAGTCTGCTGTATTTGGGGGAAATAACCGGACAGTTCTTTGGGCCGAGATTCGCGATCGCACAAAATTTGTATAAGAGTTATCAAACTTTACATCTCAACTTACTTGCTTTTTAAAATTGACCGTGCTAGCTTACTATCTATAAAATACGGTAAATCGGTAGAGTTACCGTAATTTTTGACTGTACCGTAAATCGTTCATTTTTAAATGAGTCAAAAATAGGAGGACTATTAAATGCCTAATGTTGTTGCGATCGCAGGTAGCCCGTCTCATCCATCCCGCTCCTTTGCGGTGCTGGAATACGCCCGCCGCGCTGTGGAGAAAGAGGGACTAAGTACGGCATCTATCAACGTCCGCGATCTCCCGCCAGAGGTATTAATTTACGGACAATTCGCGAGCCCCGACTTAAAAGCAGTCAATGATTTAGTAGTAGAAGCCAAGGGCATAATCATCGCCACACCTGTTTACAAAGCAGCCTACACAGGCGTACTCAAAGCTTACTTAGATTTGCTACCGCAGAAGAGTTTAGCTGGTAAAGTTATTCTCCCCATAGCCACCGGAGGTACGCTGGGTCACTTATTAGCAATTAACTACGCCCTCAAACCAGTGTTATCCGAGCTGGGCGCTAGTCATATCTTGGCTGGTGTCTATGTTTTAGACACGCAGATCCAAAGTTATGACGAAACAAGCGTACAACTTGAAGAGGAAACAGAACAAATACTGCGATCGCAGTTGCAAGAGTTTGTTGGTGCCCTGCAAACTGGCAAACCCGAATTAGTTGGAAGTCTCTGATTGGCAACTTAGCAACAAACAATATTATTGTTTATGCTCAAAAGACTGATTTCATTCCTCGCTCAATTATGGCGATCGCACTTTTCCCTAGCAGTGCTATTTCTATTAGGAATCGGCTTGAATTGGGCGATCGCCGCCTGTAACAATACTCCCCCCGCTACCAGCTCTGCAAGCCCCGCCGCTTCCCCCACAGCAACTCCAGCTAAGGTAGTCCGCATCGGTCATCAGAAATTCGACCCCTTCACCCTAGTCAAAGCTAGAGGCGGTTTAGAGAAACGCTTGCAGCCTCTAGGTGTATCCGTTGAGTGGAAAGAATTTCAGTCAGGCCCCCCGATGCTGGAAGCACTAAACGTCGGCAGCCTCGACATCGGGCGCACCGGGGACGCTCCTCCAGTCTTTGCCCAGGCTGCTAACGCACCTCTGCTTTACATTGGCGGTAGCGCGCCCAAAGACCGCAGTTCAGGTATTTTAGTCCCTGCTAATTCGGCAATTCAAACCCTGGCAGATTTGCGAGGTAAGAAAATAGCTTTTACAAAAGGTTCAAGTGCCAATTACCTATTAGCAAAAGCACTGAAATCCGCCGGCATAAAATGGACTGATATTGAGCCTGCTAACCTGACACCAGCCGATGCCAGAGCTGCCTTCCAACAAGGTAACGTAGATGCTTGGGCAATTTGGGACCCCTTTTATGCAGCAGCTCAAGCGCAAAAAGATGTTCGTGTTGTTAAAGATAGTAAAGGACTAGCCGCTAACCGCGATTTTTACTTAGCTAATAAGTCATTTGCTCAGCCGAATGTCAAAATCATTGACGCAATTAGAGAAGAAACTCAAGCAGTAGCGACTTGGGCTGATGCGAATCCTGAAGAAGTAGTCAAGATTCTCGCTCCCATTTTGAACGTTGATGTTTCTATCTTAGATGTAGTCACTCGACGGCGGAGTTATGGATTTGAACCGATCCAAGCTGATATGGTTGCCGAGCAACAGGAAATTGCCGATACTTTTTTTGAACTTGGCTTAATTCCCAAGCAGCTCAAAGTAGAAGAAGTAGTTTGGAAACCAGGTAATTAAAAATCCCCGCTTGTGGGTAAGTGTTGGAGACCGAGGCAGCGATATTTTTTCATAGATCCGATGTCTTAAGCTGTTACGCATTTAAATTGGAAATTCGGGACAGGCGAGAAGCCCGTCCCACAAGAGTTTTATTGATTTTTGACACACAGTTTAAATGTAGAACAGCTTAAAAATAAATAGGGCTTGCTGAATAATCGAGCGCAAACTAAGAACAGGAGCGAGGGATATATTCAAGCAGAGTTAAAGAATATTC
>NZ_JAUBRM010000136.1:0-11918 GCF_036701905.1 Microcoleus sp. MON2_D5 | reverse complement strand
TCATCTTTTTTCACAGTTTTACTAGCTTTTTCATTTTCGCGCTTTTTTCATATATTTGCAAAAGTGAGATGCACCCACCCAGACTTCTGGAACTCCAATAATTTTATAGGCATCGATCTTAGTTTTAGAAGTAACATCCGTCTCAATTGCTAAATCGGGCGGCGGATCGTCCGGTAAAAGTCTGCGGCGATTAATCATCCGCTGATAATTGAGAATATAAAAGCAAGCATCAGGTTCAACTCCTGCTGCACCTTCCCGCTTGAAAGTAGTAGAACCAAATGGTTCATATCTTCTGCCCGCTGACTTGAGTAAAATTTTTACAATATCGGAAATTAAATTTTTCGGAATTTCCCGATCTAGTAAGGGAACCATCATTTCTAAGGTACTGTTGCTGTAGGCAATTCTGGTTCTTCGTTTTTCCCCTAATTCCTCCAAAATCGACTCAAATTCCAGCCAACTTATATTGGGAATAGTTACGACACTACCGGGAGTAAGCTCGATCTGGCTAACAGGTTTGAGCACGGGCGTGATAACAATCATAAGCTGAATTGCGAGCTAGTTGTTAAGTTGGTGCCAAGGGCAGGCAGGATGCCTACCCGACAAGAGTTTTTGGATATATCTGTTGAGTTTATCACGGGCAACGAGAAGAGATTCGCGATCGCACTTTTGACTCAATTCTAGAAAGATCGATCGCACATTTATGACTTCATTGCAGCCGGATTAATTTGACTAACAGACTCATGATTTCTCCCTGTTCCGGTGTAATAATGATGCGATTGTCGGGAATGGCGATCGGATGAGTCCAACGAACAGCTTCCTCGTACCGCAAGGCGTGCAGTTGGTGGATAGTTCGCCGTACCCCCAGCGGCGAACCGATGATGACGTGACGGACTGCTTCGCGATCGCCCTCAAAGGTTTGGTTGGTTAAAATTTGGGGCGATGTTTGGTTCGATGATGAATCTTGCAACATAGCTTTGACTAATAATTTTGGATAGGTTTGATGCTTTGTAACAGTAAAACCGCGTACAATGACAGATTGAAGAAAAGACAGCAATTCCCCTACAGCACAAGTGGCTTAGCTGGTGCTGTCTCGTCTTTATGTGTTTTATTAGCGTAAACCAATTTACGGTTAACCGTCAAGTGATTTGCGTAAATTAATTTACGGTAAGGATCGAGCTGCTTGTGGAAATGCCGGAAAAATCAGAGCGTTCGCCCCTAATGCGGCTCAGACTTAAGCGCTCGCTAACCCAAAAGCAGCTAGCAGACGCACTTGGCGTTACGGAAACAACTGTAAGGAACTGGGAATCGGGGCGATCTGTACCGAAGCTAACGCCAGTTCAGTTCAAGAAATTGTTAAAGATTTTGCAAATTACTGTCGATGAGTTGCCAGATCAATTTGGTTATCCCAGCGATGCTGATGGATAGAAAATGGAATCTTATAATTGAGGCGTTTTATTTAAACGAACTCATACAATGTTTTGAAAAAAAAAGGAATATGAGACTTAACATCGCTACTTTGCTG
This sequence comes from Microcoleus sp. MON2_D5, assembly GCF_036701905.1. Taxonomy (NCBI): domain Bacteria; kingdom Bacillati; phylum Cyanobacteriota; class Cyanophyceae; order Oscillatoriales; family Microcoleaceae; genus Microcoleus; species Microcoleus sp. MON2_D5. The sequence goes on along the minus strand of NZ_JAUBRM010000136.1, from coordinate 10,396 downwards.
TGAAGAAAATCTTCCAATTTCTAACGAGAGTTGCTCTCTAAATACCCAATCTTCCCGGCTAAAGTCAGCGGATGGCTTAATTTGATGCCAATAATCCTTAGCTTTTTTAATTGTCAGCAAAACTGCGATCGACTGATTTTTATGCGTTTCATCTACAGCATTTTGAAACCGCTCTTTCCACGAAGCCTGAAATGCTGTAATTTCGGTACAATCTAATCCCGAACAGTAACTAATGCGATCGAAGGCTCTCTGTAGGTTGTTCTGTAAATCCAAGTCGCTACAAATTGCATCAGCCATATCCCGATAAATATTTGCGAGTACCGCAGGATTTCCCTGATAAATCGGCTCGTTACAACAATTGTCAAATATTGGTTGAAGTTCAGGTGTCAGAAAATATGCTTCTTTATGAATCAAACCTGTAATCCAGATCCGGTGCTTTGCTGCGTTTTGCTCTTTCACCTGCGATTTTTCGTAAAGATTGCGAAAAATTGCTTCTGTATCTGTAAAAATATAATTGTCGATCGTTTGCAGTTGCAAGTCTAAATCTATCATTGCAAAAAGTCGATCGGGATCTAAATATGAATTAGTGGTATCCTTTTCGTGTAATCTTGGAAGAGTAGAGTAGGTGTCTAATACATCTTTGCGATCGCCACAGTTGAAAAATTCCGGTAACTTCTGTCTCCACCATGTCGGAACGCAAGCCTTATAAAAGTTAGCATCAGGCATTTGCTCCATTGCTTTATAAGCTTGAGGTGACTCTCTACCCTGCGTCTTCCGAATATCACCTTCGCACAATACCACAATTTTGTTTTTAATTCTGCGAGATTGAAGAATTGCCTCACAATGTTTTTTTAGCTGTTGTGGACTAAGACTCATTTGTAATATTAGATTCTTGTTTGATAAGTTTTGGCTCAATTTCTTTAACGTGAGCTGGTGTCAGAGCTTCACACAATGCGTAGGAGTGAGTTGCGAGAATATATTGATTGCTGGGAGCCCACTCTTTGAGGTCTGATATAATTTGATATTGCCAATCTGGATGAAAAGCAATTTCAACTTCATCCATCAAAACAATAGCATCTTTTATGTTCCGGGACTTGAGCCATATATAAATGCTGAGTCTTTTGAGTTCGCCGTGACTTAAATCTTCGGGATAGAGTTCTATAGTTTCACTATTATTATATAATTTAAAGTTGACACCAGAAAAATCTTCATTTAAATTTATTCTTTTATTTCCCAACAGCAGATTTAATTCCTTAATTAGAGTTTGATAGTTGTTTCCATAGGTACCTGTTTTAATCGCTTCTCTGAAGTCGAAATCGCGAGCCGTTCTAAATAATTCAATCAGTAGCTCTACAGCAAGGAAATCATAGGTAAATAAGCATTTTAATTTAGATTTTGCAGATTCCAGTATCCCATAGTAATTCCTATCTTCTTCACTTGAGGTTCCAAATAAGAGTTTTCTAGAAACTTGCGAAAAAAATAGAAATATTTGCGTGGACGGGGCAGCCAAAAATATTTTATGTGACAACTCATTAAAAAAACCTTCTGTTTCTTTGCTATCTATATTATTGAAATGACATAATAAAGCTTCATCTCGCTTATCATTAGAATTTCGGTCACTTGAATAGTTACATATATATGTCATATCTTCTGATTCTAAATATTTAATAATTTCATCACTAATTACCTCAAGCTTTTTATGTTCTTTTCGAGATTTTACTATCTGTTCTTCATTTCTTTGCGGATTTAATGAAATTTGTTTGAATAGGTAAGCCGTGACATTTTGGAATTTTTTTAATGTCGAAAAACACAGATATTCTTCATCTATAGTTTCCTTTTTACTATCAAAGTCTAATATTTTTTTTAGATAATAATCTTTATAAGAAATGAATTGAAGTTTGACAACTTTTTCTCCATCCCAAATGTCAATTAAGGCTAAGACTCGTTTCTCTTCCCCATCATAAATTTTAAATCCCTGAAGCAGATTTGCTAAAAACCGTTTTTTATCATCCTCAACTGAACAGTGTAACAATACAAAAATTAACTGCAACAGCGTACTTTTGCCGCCGCCATTTTGACTACCCAGCGGAAAAATTTTAGGAACAAAATCCTTTTCAAAAGTGATGTCAATATCTTTTAAACCGCGAAAATCAGGAACTTGAACTCGTAACAAGTGCATAAAAAACTCCTGGTGTTGGTTTGCATTTTTTATTGAAACCCTGAGCCACAATCATTTTAAATTATAACTCACATCTTTAACTATTTTCATGAACAGGCTTTCCGGCCTGTTCCACAACACATTAAATTAATGCTTTTTCGCTGATTCCGGCAGTCCGCCAGCGGTTTAAACCCCTGTCTCAAAGCGAAAGTCCTCTGAAGAGGACTGAAGAACTCATTAGTCCTCTTCAGAGGACTTTAGCTATTAGCCAGGGAATTCATTCCCTGGCGGGCTGGCGGCTTTTCGGTTTAAGCAGGAGATAAGATTAAACCTTAAACTTCTCCACAATCCGTCTCATCGCTTCTTCCACATTCTCCCGACTATTAAACGCCGAAATGCGGAAATAACCCTCACCCGCCGCACCAAAACCAGAACCAGGAGTTCCCACCACATTGCAAGTTTCCAGCAACTTCTGAAAGAAATCCCAACTCGACAAACCGTGAGGCGTTTTCACCCACACATAAGGTGCATTTTCGCCACCAAAAACCTCGATTCCGGCCGCCGTCAATTTCTCGCGAATAATCGCAGCATTTTCCATGTAAAAATTGACTAATGCCTGAATTTGTGCCTTGCCAGCCTCTGAATAAACCGCCTCAGCACCGCGCTGCACGATGTAAGAAACTCCGTTAAACTTAGTAGATTGGCGGCGGTTCCACAACTTCCAAATTTCGACATCAGAACCATCTGCTGCTTTTCCAGTCAAAGTCTTCGGCACAACTGTCAGCGCGCAGCGAGTACCCGTAAAACCAGCATTTTTGGAAAAAGAACGAAATTCGATCGCACAATCACGCGCCCCTTCAATTTCGTAGATAGAATGCGGTAAACTCGGATCGGTAATATACGCTTCGTAAGCCGCATCGAAGAAAATAATCGAACCGTTAGCTTTAGCATAATTTACCCAAGCTTGCAAGTGTTCCTTCGTTGCAGTTGCCCCCGTCGGGTTATTCGGGAAACACAAGTAAATTAAATCGACTTTTTTGTCAGTGGGAATTTGGGCAGTAAAATTGTTTTCTGCTGTAATTGGCAGGTAAACTAAGCCGCCGTATTCGCCATTTTCGTTAGCATCTCCCGTGTGTCCAGCCATCACGTTAGTGTCTACATACACCGGATAAACTGGATCTGTAACTGCGATCGTATTATTGTTGCCAAAGATATCGAGAATATTGCCACAATCGCACTTAGAACCATCAGAAATAAAGATTTCCGAAGCATCAACATCGCATCCCCGCGACTTAAAATCGTGCTCGGCAATTTTCTCCCGCAGCCACTCATAACCTTGTTCCGGGCCGTATCCTTTAAAGGTATCCCGCGAACCCATATCTTCCACCGCCTTCACCATCGCCTCCCGACAAGCTTCCGGTAGTGGTTCAGTCACGTCGCCAATCCCCAGCCGGATGATGGGCGCTTCGGGATTCGCCTCCGCATAGGCTTTCACCCTGCGCCCAATTTCGGGAAACAGGTAGCCGGCTTTGAGTTTGAGGTAGTTGTCGTTGATAGTTGCCATAGTTCGATCGCTACAAATGTCGTAGAATAGCTTACTCCCAATTGTCTCTCTCAAGCAGCAGCAAGTTCGGCAACCAGCAGTGTACGGGATTTAACGGATGTAACGGATGGATGTTCGGGGAAGAGAAAAATTTTCCCCACTCGGACACTCGAACACCCTGCCAATCCGCCATTACAGTCAATCTGCGTAGTTGCTCACCAGCCATTGACCAAAAAATCAAATCTGCTTGTATAATCAGAATAGTGTGCAGCGCAGAAGCAATTATGGATGAGATCGAGTACGCCAAACTCTATCAAGAACTGGCGGCAATTCTGAATGAGTTTAATTTAGGTTGGGTAGTTCAACAAGTAGCAGATACTGTCGAGATAGGCAAAGTAATTGAAGAGCGATCGCTCAAAAGAAAAACACCCCTGCTCAAGATAGAAGATTATACCGCAAAAGAACAACTTTTGCTGTTAATTAATGCTGTCGAACAAGCGACGGTCAACACTTCCGAAATGGAAGACGAAATTGCTTATTTCTTGAAAGTAGAATCAGAAACCTCTCCCCTCGGCACAAAAATTACCTTTGCCAATTCAGGTGCCGAAACTGCCAAAACAATCGAGTTTACCTCCAGCGTCACAGCCCCCCGCCACAAACAGGCGATCGCCCTCAAGCACTTGCTCGAAAAACTGCCCTCCGGGCCCAGCAACTACGCCATAAATTCCGAAATTAAAAGCAAATTAAAAAGCTCGATCGATCCCGATTTTAACACAGCAGCAGAACAATCCAGAATTTTTGACACTTACCTATTCACTATTCTGCTAAAAGCAGTTGCTAATGAAGGCGGTACTATTTATTACAACAATGTTTTAGACGACGAAACACCGAAATATTTAACATTTAGAAAAACGGCGGGAAAAATTCACGGAACTGCACATCCATACACTCATGCTGTTGTGGAATTTCCTGACAAACCAGCCCTGGAAGTTCACCTAGGAGTAAAAGTCCAAGGTAGAGCCGGAGTTCTCCACAACTGCAACGTTTTAATTTTGTACCAAAAAGAAGCGACTATCTGTCGCTTGCTCAACCGCGAACCCCGGCACTCGCAGGTAATTTTAGCAGTAAAATCGGAACACAGCACCTCAGAACTTAAACTAGAAATGGCTGGTGCTTTTATCGGCTTAGCGTCAGATATTCGCTACGAAGGCGGCAGCTATTTCATTTCTAACAGTTACTCCCAACCCGTAGCAAAACTGCTAACTACCGCTCGCAAAAAATGGGAACTAAACATTTTTCCTAGAGCCACAAACGATGTCCACCGGCTGATGTACTCGTTTCAAACTATCTTTAAAGACTTTAAGGCCAGAAACTGATTCAGTTAATACGATTTCACAAAAGTCTTGCTACATTTTTTCTGTGGGGTTGCGTTCCACCGGGTTATATCAAATCCGGTAGGATCGTTCAGGTAAAGTCTCCTTCAATCTGCCAGCAAATATAAAGACAATTTTCTGTTTTTCGGCTCACAGTCAACAGTCAACAGTCAGCAGTCAACCATCATTTGTTTTTCGGCTCACAGTCAACAGTCAACAGTCAACAGTCAACTTTCCTAGATTGGCCCGGTTATATGTATCTGCTAATGTATCTGTTACATGAGCCAAGAAAATAATCTATCATGTTGCGAGCACCCGAACCTTACGAATAATGTTTAAGAAAGATAAATCTTCCCTGCTGTTTACGATCGGAGCCGCCACACTTCTGATCGGTTTAGGCTTTGTCACCTACTACCTCGTCATCTCCCGTGGGCCCGCCAAAGATTTGCCGGCGGGGGCAACCGTTGTCCCGCAAGATACGATGATGGCCCTATCCATCAGCACCGATCAATCGCAGTGGAATAGACTGCGAGAGTTTGGCACGCCCGAGTCAAAAGCTTCGTTTGAGAGGTTTTTAAGCGAAATGCGCGATCGCATTCTCACAACCAACGGCTACGCCTACGAGCAAGACATTCAACCCTGGGTGGGTAACACAGCAATGGTGGCTTTTCTCCGCAACAAAATAGCTATACCAGCCCCCCCGCCCCCACCCAATACGCCCGCATCTCCGCCAATTCAACAGTCAGTGGCAATTATCCTGCCAATTGCCAACCCGCTCAAAGCCAAAGAATTATTAGCAAAACCCAGACCCCTCAGCCAAGGAAAAATAGTTGAGCGTAATTATAAAGGCGTGCAAGTCACAGAAACTCAAGGGGTACCCGATCGCAATTTCTCAGTCGCGGTACTCGGCACCAGCTATCTAGCAGTCACCACAGATCCTAGCGCTACAGACAGAATAATCGACACCTACAAAGGCGAACCTTCCCTAGCAAAAACCCCTGGCTATTCAGGCGCCATAGACAAAATAAAAAGTCCGGGCGCCTTCGGTCAAATCTACGTCAATATGCCCGTTGCCGCCGCCTATGCCGCCGCCAACTCCGCCCGTGAAATTTCGCCAGAAAACCTCGAAAAACTGCAACAAAATCAGGGATTTGCCACCACAGCGACGCTGGAGCCAGAAGGAATTGGATTCAAATCAGTCTCTTGGCTAAAACCAGATTCTACCAGAAGGATAGCAGTAGAAAACAATGCTCTAAAAATGGTTAACCGCCTGCCAAACAATACAATAATGATGGTATCCGGTGGCAACTTGCAGCGTTTGTGGCAAGACTACGTATTGGGAGCCGAGGCAAACCCGATTTCCCCGATTAATCCCCAAGTTTTACGCACAGGTTTAAAATCCACTACCGGCCTGGATTTAGATAAAGACTTGATGAACTGGATGGCGGGAGAATTTTCTCTATCATTAATACCAGCGCCCGCCCAGAATCCCAGAGACAAATTTGCGGCCGGATTTGTATTTATGGTGGAAACAAACAACCGGGGCGCAGCCAACAAATCCCTGAAACAGCTTGATGAAACGATGAAAATGAAAGGGTTTAGAGTGGAGGAAATTCAAGTCGGCGGCAAACCGGCGATTAAATGGACATCGCCGTTTGGAGGGATTACGGTAACTCGCGGTTGGATGAACGATGTAGCGTTTATGACAGTAGGAGCTCCCATAGTTGATGCGATCGTTCCTGCACCGAAAAGTCCGCTTTTAAGCAGCGAACTGTTCCAGAAAACTGTACGATCGCAACTTAAACCCCACAACGGCAATTTCTTCATCGACATCGAGAGTGCGTTTAACCCGAAAAACCTAGCTTTGCCGGAGTTTCCTCCCAACCAAAAAATGTGGATAGATGCCACGCGGTCGATCGGCGTTACAGCGGCCGTCATTGGCGATCGTACCACCCGTTACGACGCTTTTGTCGGTCTCAAAAAATCCACCCAATCCACTCCTTCTGCAAATCCTTCACGCAGTCTTGCTTCACCCAGTCCTGCTTCACCGCGCCCTGCTTCACCCAGTCCCTCGCCCACTGTCCAAACTTCACCCAATTAACTCTTAAATCCTTCCACAAATCCGCCTGCACACCCCCTTAAATACCAACAGGGCGATCGATTAAAATCGAAAAGCAGCCGCTCGAAATCGGCAATAGTGGACTTGACTATAAGAGGGAAATAGAGCCGGATTTAAGTAGCTTTACTTCACAAAAGCTCAGACAAAAAAAACCAAAAACCCGGTTTTTATTTAAATAAACCGGGTTCCTGAACCCCCTAAAAATTTAATTTACTGAAGAATAATTTAGAATTCAGGAGCCAGAATCCAGAAGGTATTCTGTGCGAAACGATGGAGAATCGAGGTTTAAAAGCCCCGAATTTAATCGTGGGTCACAAAAAAATATTTCCGTGACCGTTAACCCTCACTTCAGGCCTGAGGTATTCTGAATTCGGAATTCTGTCTTCTGACTCCTTCTCATTTCTTCTTTTCATAATTTTAATTTTTGGCAAGTGTATAGTATTTTTTGTTTTGTATAAAATATTTTGGGATGTTTCCGGGTCAGTCTTGGACGCAGAAACCTAGTTTTTGAAGCCCGATACTTCCTTCATACTCTCAATAATAGTTAAAAAACCCGGTTTCTTGGGGTGGAAGTGCCTCTAGGAAGGTCGTTTTTGTTTTTTTTAATAATATGTCATGCGGAAGATACAGCTCCTAGGCCTTGCGAGTTATATTTAGATTGTGGAAAAGCTACGCTGAAAAAATTGCAAAAGCAGAGGCAAATTCTACCCATTGACTCCTGAATGCACTGGCAGTCAGAAACCCGGTTGCTTCCTAAATATAGCGTCTTCAACCGTTCCGAACAACCTATGCAGATCTTGGCATTCCTACTCAGCACCTGTACAACATCGGAACGTGCAGTCAAGCGTCTTAACTGACTACGTTCATCGATGACACGGTGATCTAAACGTCAGCATTATGCACTGTCGAAGGCGATTAAGGAACGAGTGGACAGGTTTATAGCTAAGCGTATCGCTTTCCTAACAAGGGAACGTGAACATTGACGACGCAAACCTTACTTAGCAATAAGACTACCAGAATACCTCACAAATACCCCCTGTAAAAATGAGGGGTAGATTTCCCATCTTCTACGCAAATTGACCCGACACAGCACAGGTGCAGATATTTAGTGACACAGCCGTCAACCAACTTTTTTATACAAAGTCGGTTTCTGTACCTAATTTATGTGATTTATATTTATTTTACCCATTAAAAACCCATGAAAACCGCCAAAAATTTTCAAAAAAAGTCTAAATTTCTCTCAAAAGCAAGAATAAGCAAACTGACACTTGCTCTGCAAATAGTCTTAATAAATATTTACTTTCTGCAAGCAAAAGCCGAAGGTCAAACAATTGTTCCAGCGGCGGACGCAACAGGCACTACCGTTACTCCCGCAGCCCAAAACGGAACTCCTGGGCAGCCCAGTCGCTTCGATATTCAAGGCGGAAAATTATCGAGCGATGGACAAAATCTTTTCCACAGCTTTAAAGAATTCGGCTTGTCGGAAAATCAGATTGCCAACTTTATATCAAACCCCAACATTCGCAACATTTTAGCGGGCATAGGCGGCGGCAACCCCTCGATTATTAACGGCTTAATTCAAGTAACCGGCGGCAATTCTAACTTGTTTCTGATGAATCCATCCGGCATCATATTTGGCAACAGTGCTAGTTTAAACGTGCCGGCCTCTTTCACAGCAACCACCGCCACGGGTATTGGATTTGGTTCAAACTCGTTTAACGCCAACGGTAGTAGCACTTACACATCTCTGACAGGCGCGCCAAGTTCCTTTGCTTTTGGAGCCGATCGAGCAGGGGCAATTATCAGCACGGCAGACTTAGCAGTCAAGTCAGGGCAGAACTTAACCTTGCTCGGCGGCACCGTTGTCAGCACAGGCAGCCTTTCTGCCCCAGGCGGTCAACTTACCGTAGCATCAGTCTCCGGGACAAATTTAGTGCGCGTCAGCCAAGGAGACAATTTGCTGAGTTTGGAAATCGAGCCGCCCTCAGCGACGAGCAGCACTGGAACAACGGTAACAGCTTCGGCATTGCCGATCGCATCCTTGCCCGAACTGCTCACAGGCATCGGTGAAACAAACGCTACAGGCATCAGCGTCAATGCCAGCGGTGAAGTGGTACTCACGGCGTCTAACCGAGTAGTAGCTGCGGGGGACGTTGCACTAAAAGATGCAAACGCTCGGGCGATCGAAATTCAAGCCGCTAACAGCATTGCAGTCAGCGGAAACCTGACAAGTTCCCAAGGCGGTGCGATCGCCCTAGAAGCTAGTGGCGACATTCGCACTGTCGATCTCGACTCCCACTCCGACACCACTGCAGGCGGCAACATCACCGTCACCAGCCGTACAGGAAAAGTAGAAACAGGCAATATCAACGCAAGCTCGATCGACAACAACAGAAACGCCGGAGACGTTAGTATTGCAGCACCCTCAAGCAGCATTCAAACAGGGTTCATAGACGCCAACTCCGAAGAAAAACAAGGTGGCGAAGTCACCCTCAACGCCCGCAACGACATCGAAGTAACCCATATCAACACCGAAGGCCGAACAGGCGGAGGAGATATTGACATTACAGCCGGCGGTAATTTCCGAGCTACAGGCACTTTCACCAACGATAACCACTGCTTGTCGCAAGCTTGCAGCATTTCCGCATCCACTACTGGTAGCGCTAATGGTGGAGATATCACCTTTCGCCACGGTGGCAAAGCCTCGAACACTTCTTTCGGCGTCGGGCCAGACTATAACAGACTCAACGGTACTGCTGGCAGCATTGCCACTGGGGGTCCAAAGAAAGAAAATGTGATTACACAGGGAAGTTATTTCAGCCCCGACCCTCAGATAGTACAGCCGACGCAAATTAGCATTACGGCTTCTTCAGTATCGCCAGCACCGACACCAGCACCAACACCAGCACCAACACCAGCACCGACGCCAGCACCAGCACCAGCACCAGCACCAGCACCCGCACCAGCACCGACACCAGCACCAGCACCCGCACCGACACCAGCACCAGCACCAGCACCAGCACCAGCACCCGCACCAGCACCAGCACCCGCACCAGCACCAGCGCCGACACCAGCACCAGCACCAGCACCAGCACCAGCACCCGCACCTATATTTGCACCTGTACCCCCGCCGACACCAGCACCAGCACCAGCACCAGCACCAGCACCAGCACCAGCACCAGCACCAGCACCAGCACCAGCAC
>NZ_JAUBRM010000135.1:0-12101 GCF_036701905.1 Microcoleus sp. MON2_D5 | reverse complement strand
GAGGTACTGGAATAATAATGAATCCTCCTGTATTTATTGTTTTAAGCACTGCCTAGCCCTTAACTGAACCGTATTGGAATATAATGTATCAAGACTTGCATTTTTGCTGACAAAACAAACGAAATAAAAAGAGGAAAATACCATGTCCAATGCCATGATGGTAATTTACCCCTATCGCCAACAGTACACCTGGGTTTTTGACGACGAGCGAGTCGGACTTGTCCGAGAACCATTTGTTCAGGGCGTCCCCGAAATGATTAACACGCTTGTCGCAGACATTCCCAATGCCGCTCAAGGTTTCCGACTTTTATTTTCAGCCAATCCATTTCCCGGATATCAAGCAGAAATGCTGTGGTTGAAAGCAGAATACGGCGGTAACTGGTATCGGTGGGAATCGAAAAATCTCGAAGGCTGGCTGTGTCCGGCTTTGCTCAAATACTTTCCCGAAGCACCGCCCAAGTTTTACTGCAAAGCTGAAAAACTGCAATAACCAACAGCAAGTCAATGAAAAACTTGTCAATTTTTAAAAGAAACTTTGTTGAACGAGTCGATCAAACATCTCGAAAAAAGCCTAAGTTCTTCGTATATGTAGTGGGGGTATTTTTCCTAGTCTTCACCGCCGCCATCTCGGCCACAATGGGGGCAATTACTGCCCTGTTAGCTCCCGTGGAACCCCCAATTATCAATAGAGTATTAGAGGCGACTGGCTTTGACTATCTATCCTCCAACCGCTCTGGATACCGCCTGTCGCGGTCAGTTAATATCTTGATATTGGGAATTGACGGCGTGCCGGAACCTGCCGTCGGCCCTAAGATATTTAACGGTCGCAGCGATACAATACTCTTATTCCACCTCGACCCTAGAGATAAATCTATTAGTTTGCTTTCAGTTCCACGAGATACTAAAGTCGAAGTTCCCGGAATGAGCTTCAGCAAAATTAGCGAAGCCAATGCTACGGGAGGAGCAGCTTTGGCGACGCAATTAGTTAGCAGTATGCTGAACAATACGAAAATTGAACGATACGTGCGAGTCAGCAGCAGTGCGTTTCGGGAATTAGTCGATTTGTTGGGCGGAGTTGAGGTATTTGTACCTCGCGCGATGTCCTATACAGATAGCGCCCAAAAGTTAAAAATAAACTTAGCCAAGGGATGGCAAACTCTCAACGGAGAACAAGCAGAACAATTTGTTAGATTTCGCAACGACGGTTTAGGAGATATCGGCCGCATTCAGCGGCAGCAATCTTTAATTCAAGCTATTCGGGACCGCCTCGCAAGTCCATCAGTATTGGTGCGCTTGCCACAAATTGTTCGATTGATGCAAAAATATGTGGATACAAACCTAAATTATGAGGAAATATTGACGCTGGCCAATTTTGGTTTGCAGTTGGAGCGAGAGAATTTTAAAATGGTAATGTTGCCTGGAAGTTCTAGTTCAGAACAAGCCGATTTGAGCAGTTATTGGATTGTAGATGTGGTCGGGGTCGATCGCATTATCGCACAATATTTAAACCCGGGCGTGCCGGATTTTGCACAAGGACGATTTCGCAACCCAACCGAGTCTGCTTTGCCCAAGAACCTCAAAATAGCTGTCCAAAACGCTTCTAGCAAACCGACAGCAGCCAAAACCGTTGGTGAGTTTCTCACAAAAAAGGGCTTTTTTAATGTATCTGTAGTGCAGGATTCGCCCGAGAAGCAGCGTCACAGTCAAATTATTGTTCAGCAAGGCGATTTAGAGGCAGCCAATCTACTGCAAAAAGAGTTAGGCGGCGGTAAAATTGAAGCATCTTCTACCGGTGAAATCAATTCTGACTTGACACTTCGCGTTGGCGAAGATTGGGTAAAACGATTTTAATTAGTTATTAGTCAGTTGTCAGTTGTTAGTTGTCAACAGTCAACAGTCAACAATGCCCACTGCCCAATGCCCCATTCCCCATTCCCATCATCATGAAAAGAGTCTTCCAAATTCTCCTGAGCCTGGTTTTAAGTTTAGTGTTGGCTTTGGGGTGGGTGCTGCTGAGTGCAACTCCGGCATTTGCCCTGCCGAAAACAAGTATTAATTACACAAATATTAATTTGTCCGATCGCGATTTTTCCAACTCGGATTTAGCGGGGGGAACATTTGTCGCGGCTGAAATGCGGGGAACCAATTTTCAAGGTGCTGATTTAACTAATGCGATTTTGACTAAGGGAGTTTTGCTGAATGCCAACTTGTCAGGTGCCAACCTCTCCGGTGCTTTGGTAGATAGAGTTACATTCGACGGCGCTAATTTGACGAATGCTAATTTTTCCGAGGCAATTCTGACTCGAACTCGGTTTTATGATGCGACAATTTCCGGCGCTGATTTTACTGACGCGATTATCGACGCTTATCAAGTGACTCTCCTGTGCGAGAAAGCAGATGGTGTCAATCCCGTGACGGCAGTTTCTACCCGAGAAAGTTTGGGATGTCCGTAGAAATTCACACTTAAAGAAAATCGCTGACTAATTATTTGATTAGATGCACCTGTAGCGAGGTAAAATACACACATTAAAGCCCCTCGCCTTGCAGGAGAGGGGTTTGAGGAAATTTCCAAGTATCGGCTCTATCGAGCGCTACAAATGTCTGTGCTGGCAGTACCAACTACCAAATCGGAATTCAAAAGCAAATCTAAATCGGTGTCGGGATTAACAGCATACAAATCGACTTTATCTCGACCCAAAAACACTCCGATCAAAGTCCCGATTCCCGCACCGCCGAGCACCTCTTCAGTCGCGATCGCCCGATCACCCGTAACACCTGCAATCGCCGCCGCGGCTGCTGCACCCAACGCCGTATTCTTAACCAGATTACCAACATTAACGCCCTTGGTAACAGTTTCTTTCCTAGTAACCACTTGCGAAGTGGCATTGAGAGGCACTCTACTGCCGTTGATTATACTTAATTCTTGAGCCACAAACTGAACGCCCGAAGCAGTCGATCGCAATTCGCCGCTAATTTTCGAGCCTTCCGGTATCAGCACTTGACCATTATCGCCCGTGATATCCGCAGCTACAGTCAGCGTAATCGGAGACTTGTCATTGGGGCCGAGCAAAATCTTGCCTTTTGTGTACTCAATGGGGATAGTCACCCCCCTGGGAATTTGCACAGCAACAGATTGGCTAACATCAATCTTAGCAATGTAAGGAGAATTAATTGCTCTTGCTTGATTGGTACTCACTAATGTTTGATAGATAAAAGCAGCTACTTCAGCTCGCGTTGCTGACTTGTTGGGTTTGAGAGATTTAGGACTGGGATAGCTGACAACCAACTGTTTTTCAGTAGCAGCAGCAACGCTTTTAACAGCATAACTTTGAATCTCACCCGCATCATTATAGTAGCTGAGAACATCTTGAAAATCGCACTTAGGCTCATAGCCCATGCCGTTATTTAAAGCGACTACAACTTGAACGCGAGGAATCTGCTGTGTCGGCCTGAAAACATTGCCGGGATAGCCAGACATCCATCCCATTTCGTAAGCTTCTGCGATCGCCCCGCTTGCCCAAAAATTAGACGGAACATCGGCAAACCTCACAGCAGCGCGGGTTTTTGCCTTTTTCACAGAACGCACCATTGCCGCAAATTCAGCCCGCGTTACCGGTGCATCCGGGCGAAAACTGCCATCGGGAAATCCTTTGATAATTCCTCTTTCTGACAAATCTTGAATAAAGTCTTTTGCCCAGTAGTTATTATTAACATCTGAAAAAGCTGTCTGAGCAAAAGAAGGCGCAGGAGCTAGCATCGGCGCTGCAGTTCCGGCAACTGTTCCCAATGTTAATAAAACAGATGTACCGGATTTAATGCGATGTAATACAGACATTTTTTGATTCTCCAATTTACACATTTTTTTATTGAGGAGAACTAAGCTTTTGAGAGGCTGATTGATTCCTGCCCAACTTGCTCTTTCCCTCAGTTATGTAATCATTATTGAAAATTTTTACTTCTTGTGCGGGGAAGATACGGTCTTTTAAAATAAATATTTTTATTCTTAATGGGGAATTTTAAAATGCTTAAATTCCTTAAAATCCTTATGTTACTTATCTCCCTTATCTACCTTGTGTCTGCAATTAACAGGATTTAGGGACAAAGCCGTTTGATATTAGTTAACTATATTAACTAAAAGTGAATATAATTGACTCGATCGAGAAATACCTGTTTGTTGCTTATGAGTAGCCTGACGTTTGCTTCTGCCCATCAGCTAGCGCGAATGATTCGCGATCGCCAAGTCTCTGCAGTCGAAGTTCTCGACGCTTACCTTACTCAAATCGCAAAGCACAACTCGAAACTAAACGCCATTTGTACGCTGGATGAAGACAATGCCCGTACTAGAGCAAGACTTGCCGATGAAGCCCTAGCCAGAGGAGAAAACTGGGGTGCTTTACATGGGGTTCCCATCACGATTAAAGACATTTTTGAAACAGCCGGACTCCGCACCACAGCAGGCTATATTCCCCTCAAAGATTATGTGCCTCAACAGGATGCAACTGCTGTTGCGAGATTGCAGACAGCAGGTGCCGTCATCATGGGAAAAACCAACATGGCGGAACTGGCTGCCGATTATCAAAGCACAAATTCTCTGTTTCCACGGGTGAATAATCCTTGGCATCTAGACTACACACCTGGTGGCAGTTCTGGAGGGAGTGCCGCTGCTGTCGCAGCCGGACTTTCACCCTTGGATTTGGGCAACGATTTCGGGGGTTCGGTGCGTCAACCCGCTCATTTCTGCGGCATATATGGTTTAAAGCCGACAGATCGCCGTATTTCAACAGCAGGGCAGATTCCTGAAGTGCCGGGGATGCCACTGTCTATTCGGCAAATGATGACTGTGGGGTGTTTTGCTCGATCGCTCGAAGACATCCGGCTTTGTTTTTCGTTCATTGCAGGCGCGGATCGGCGACGCCCTGATGTCCCGCCGATTCCGCTCGATCGACCATCTGGCAAGCCTTTGCAGCATCTCAAAATCGCTTGGACGGCTGAATGGGCCGAAGTTCCCGTTGCTTCTGAAATTCGAGCAGCTATGGAGTCGATCGTGCAGACACTCTCTGACGCAGGTGTCCAAATCGAACGCTGGCTTCCCAAAGACTTTGACCTTTCCAAAATATTGAATCTCTACGGGCGGATGTCAATGTACCTGACTATCTACGCTCAACCGCAGGATAGATATAACCTGCGTCGTAGTTTAGAGTTAATCTTCCGCACCGCAACCCAAGGCGACAAGGAACTCCGAAAATTGGGAGATTTCAGCAGGTTCCTACCTGAGATATTGAATCCAAGTTTGAAAGGATATTTCGACGCACTCACACAGCGCGATCGCTTCACTGCCGATATGGATGAGGCATTAGAACCGTGGGATGTATGGCTTTGTCCAGTTGCCGCAACCGCTGCGTTTACTCACCGTCCCGCTTGGAGTGCAGTTGACATTGATGGCAGATCCTATCCTTATGCAGTGGCAAACGGGGCTTACACCATGCCTTCTAATCTGAGCGGACATCCTGCGGTGGTAATTCCAATTGGACAAACTCAAAATGGTTTACCGATTGGAATGCAAATTGTTGGTAAGCGGTGGCGTGAAATGGAGTTGTTGGGGATCGCAGGAGCGATCGACAAAGTGGTTGGTAGCTTGCAACACCCACCTGGTTACTGAACAGTCGATCTAGTTTCATTTGATAGTCAATGTTTACTCTAGCGATTTCCTCATGCTGAACGTGAGTTCGACGAAAATAGCTTTCATCCTGATGCTTTCGTTGAGAACTCAAAAAACTTGCAAAAATTACTCCGCTCACCCCAAAGCTTTCAGAAAGCATCTAACTCACGTTCAGCACCAGCGGATTCCTTCAGTCTGTTGCACCGCAATTGTTGTACTGCCGACCGCAATTCAATCTTTAGTTTGCGAGGGTTGCGTTTGATCCCATACTACACCTTCAATCCAACGCTTAACGTGATCGTGCTCCTTGTAACCTAATCGATAAATATCACGTTTCACCCACTCTATCGCATCGCGAGTTAAACGGCTTGTTGTAACCATTACTCCCTTTGTTGCTCTTTCAGCTTCGCAAACTGCTGACAGTTCTCTAACCTCGCTGAGTTTAACCTTGTTTGTTGGACGGTACTTCTTCGCTTGCCAAACTGAACGAATTTCCCCAAGAGTTTCATCAGACTTTGTGGCAACAACATCTATACCACCATCTCGTGATGCTTGTGTTACCTTAACTCTCCACCCTTCAGCCTCCTAAAGAGCACCAATTAGCTCCTCAAAATCACGTGGCTTGAGTTCTGATAAAAGCTTACCCTCACGCAGAATATCTGCAGCAAGTAGTACGCAGGAGGGAGATGTAGATAGCCAAGCAGGTACTAATGAGGTAGCTGGAGTCCAAAGAGTTGTTTCATCAGGTTGATATGGTGGTACAAAACTACGCCATGGTAAGTCCGCGCCTAGCCAGCTTTGATTGTTTGCCCAATCCTGAAGATGATTTTGAAACTCTTCCAACCACTATTCTGTAGCGTTGGCAGTTTTATGAGAAAAGCCTAACAAACCCGGATCAATCAATTGTTCAACCGTTTCTTCATCAAGCAACCCATTATGAAAAAGGAAATCATCAATTTCTTCATCAGTTGGCAAACCAGTTGGAGGAGTGTAGTGCTCCTCACCTGAAGACAATCGTGATGACCGATAAGTTTCAATGCTTGGATAAATAGCGTCAGCAACTATGTCACGAAGATATGCAGCGGTTACTTTTTTCATAGACCTCAGGTTTCGGCTTAAACTTTCAACCGATCTTAACTCAGGACTTAACTAGCGGATCTTGAGTAGTGCAATTTGGAGAAGTTTTTCAGACTGAGTTCATGGCGCAACAGCTTACACCATAAGCCCTTTAGGATATTCAACTTATGACTCACATTCTCCATCTTGATGCAAGCCTGCCCGGAAACCAATCGATATAAATACCGATCTACCGATTGTTGCTTTTTAGTATTTGTTGAATTTTTACTTTATCAGCTTCCGGTTGAGCCTTGCAATTCCGGTAAACTTCGATTGCTCAATCAAACGGTGGATTGCCAGTTCAGAATGTAGTGCAAGTTAGCAATGCTGACAACTGAAAACTGACAATTGACTAATGACTGATACTTGCGATCGGTTCCCAACTGGTCACATCTTCAAATAAAGATTGATAGCCCGCTGCATTGGGATGAAGCCCATCCGAAGTTAGGCGCGAACTACACCAGATATTGCCCCGAGCGAGCCATTTATCAAAAATATCTAAATAGGGAATTCCCCGCAACTCACAAGCTAATTTTGTTGCTTCCTTATACCGATATTGGTCAGCATGACTGTAATACAAACAATCTTGAAAAGGCATTTTACTTTCATCCACCGGCACCATCCCGACAAATATCACCGGACAAAGTTGTTGGGACAGGTTTAACAAATTATCCAAAACAGTTTTAAAATGCTCAAAATCAGTGTAGCTGCGCCCGGTAGGCGACTGCACTCTGGCCGAATCGTTGAGGCCGACGGAAAGAATAATCGCATCCGGGACGCGGTTTCTGAGCTCGCCACGCTGGCGAAACTCGTTTTCGAGCCGCTGGGCGACTTGATAGGTGCGATCGCCCCGAACGCCCAAATTGTATAAAACGTGTCCTGCACTCTCCGGTAACATCCACTGGCGCCGTAATCTTTCCACCCAGCCACCGCCTACACCGTCGCCGAAACCGTAGATTAAGCTGTCACCGAAAGCAACCAATTTGAGGGGATGAGAAGTTCCCCGATGCAAGTGACCAAAGGAATAGGCTGTTGCTACCTGCATAAGCAATGATACTCAGTTAATAAATTATGAATCTTGACATACTAGACTAGAATGTAACATTACATAAAGTAGGGAGTCTCATGGTTAAGCGTCCAACTTTCGATTCAACTCAGCTAACCCGTCGGGCGGAAGAGTTGATTAACGGTGCATCCAACCGCTATCGGATTACGGTGCAGGTGGCGAACCGCGCAAAACGCCGTCGCTATGAAGATTTTGACAATATGGACGACCATCAAATGAAACCTGTAATGCGGGCGATATTTGAGATGTCGGACGAACTGAGTCAGCCGGAAATTATCGGACTCCCCTAGACTTCGGGAGTTTTGGGTTTTGAGTGGTGAATTGCGAGCAATTTTTTTAAACTCCACACTCAAAACTTTCTCAAACTAGACTGGCGGGCGCGGGCGAGAAACCCGGTTTCTTCTTAGCTGTCTCGTTGACAAACTTCTGATTTTCCTAAACCGGGTTTCTTTTCCTAAGTCCTAAAATTAGAAACTAGGACATCTGCTTGGGGGTAAGTTTATGAAATTATTCTATTTTTGAAATTATTGTCAAAACCGTGAATAGATTAAAGCAGGGCTTAAGTTTTCTGTTCGTTACTTTGAGTGTAGCGATTTTCACGCTTTTGAGTTGGGTATTGGAATCCGGGGAACTGAGTATGTCGGCTTTGGAACCTTCGCTGCTGCGGAGTTCTGAGTCGGCCTCAGTGCAGCGGGTGGCTCAAGAATCTGCGTCACCGCAAGTGAGGGTGCAAGATGCGTGGAAATTGGTGTACGAAAAATTGCCGGATTTCCCGATCGAAAATAACTACATTTCTCAAGAAACGGGAAAAGTCGATCCTACCAATACTTTAGTCGGGCGGTTGATTCGATATCACGTATTTGTTAAAGGACGGCCGCCCAATTACCGCTTTGATTGGAAGTTGAGTTTAGCTGACTATTTGGGGGCGACTCCCGATTATTTGGTAGAAAGCGTGTATCCGGGAAAAGACGTTTTGCGCTCAAATCCAATGGAACAGGATCGTGCGGCTATTCAAAGGTTAAATAGAGCACAGCGCGATGCTTTGGTTCAAGCTTTGGTTGATGTTTTTACCGAGAATTCCGGGGGTGGGCGCACACAGGCGGGGGAAAAACCACAAGGGCGATCGAATTCGCCGGAGATACCGCAGCCGCAGCCGGGAGATGCGAAGTTGCTGGCACCTTAATACTCATGGATACAGAAACCGAGTTTTTTACGGAAATATTGCTGTTGAGCCTTTAACACAGGTAAAAAACCCGTTTTCTTTCGTATTTATGGGTAAGCCCTACTAATCTAAAATCTAAAATCTAAAATCTAAAATTTCTTAATGGTGGAACGTGTAATTAAAACGGGTGTTGGGTGGCGTTTGGGATGGAACCCGGAGGCGGAGGAGTTTAAGGGTTTGGTGGCTGGCGACGGTTGGGCGATCGAACTCACAGAGGCTGAGTTAAACGATTTTTGCCGATTGTTGGGGCAATTAGCAGGCACAATGAGTCAAATAGCCTCTGAGTTAATGGACGAGGAAAAAATCGCCATTGAAGCCGAAAGCGACTTGCTGTGGGTGCAGGTCGAAGGCTATCCCGAAGCTTACAGCGTGCAATTGATCTTGAATGCTGGCAGGAGGTGCGAGGGTTTTTGGCCGGCGGCTGCGGTTCCGACTTTGGTGCAGGCCGCAAAAGTTTTAAAAGTTTTTTGACTTTTTCGGGAATTCTATGCTAAGCTATTAAAGCTGTCGGGGCGTAGCGCAGCTTGGTAGCGCACTACTTTGGGGTAGTAGGGGTCGTGGGTTCAAATCCCGCCGCTCCGATAGATGGAATCCTTATACACTAAGGATTCCATTATTTTTGGTAGATAAATCGTAGGTTACGCATTCTCAATAACGGGGTGACAAAGGGTGACATACTCAGACAATCACTGCGATAAATCTGCGATAAATCTTCAATGCCAAAAGGCTCAGTAAATATAGAAGTTTTCAAAGAGCGCTTACGACTTGCCTGGTCATGGGAGGGGAAACGCTTCTGGCTCTATCTCGGTTTGCCGGATTCGATCGCCAACCGTAAAGCTGCTTCGATGCAAGCCAGCCAAATTGAACTCGACATCGCTAGTAACAACTTTGACCCCTCCCTGGTAAAGTACAAGCCACAGAAACAAGAATCCATTTCTGTTTCTGAGCTCTTTGAGCAATTTGTCGAGTACAAGCGCCGTAAAATCGAACCTGCTACTCTCGCTAAATATCTTGGATTACAAAAACACGTTTCTGTGTTTTTCAAGAACAAAACCTGTGTTTCTGTTTCTGACAGTGTGGCTGAGAAATTTAGAGACTGGTTGGGACAAACACAGAAACTTGAACCCGTGACGGTACGGGAAAGAATTGTGTTAATGAACGCTTGTTGGGAGTGGGGCAAAAAAAAGAAACTGCTAGTAGAAAATCCTTGGGACGAAGTTAAGGTTTCAGTTCCACCAAAACAGCCCCCAGATCCTTTTACTTTGAAGGAAATTGAGTTGATTTTTGAGAAATTTCGTTCCTCCCCAAATTTGAAACACTTCCTTGACTATGTTGCATTTAAATTTGGGACAGCACTCCGCACTGGGGAAGCAGCGGCCTTGCGATGGCGAAACTGTTCGAGTGAGTGCGATCGAATTTGGATCGGAGAAACTCTCAAAAATGGCAACCGCAAAGCTGCCAAGCGGAATAAAGACCGCACGGTGCCGCTAACTTGCACCTCATGGCATCGATGTATAGGCCCATTATCTTGTACAATTACTCTAGTACGTCCCGTTTTTTTTGCGTCTAGTGCTTCTTGTTCCATCATGTGGATATAAGACTTGCGGTTAACACCCCCAATCACCAAGCCGTAAACAAAACTGATTTCATGTTGAAGAAATCCGATAATGCTTAATCTGCGACCTCGGCGCTGTGTTTGTTCTAAACGTTTTTGTTCACCTCTAAAATAATAAGTGTAGCCCGGTTCACTCCACAGGCAAACCCGGATTCGTCTAAATACTTTAAGTCGATTTCGCAGCCTGCTGCCGATAATTCCAACATCTCTAAATCTGCCTGTTTTTGGCTTCGGACTTTGGGGTCTTGTTTTCCTTTATGACTCTTCCTTGCCCGCTTCCAATTGACCCCCTTTTTTTGAGTACCCGTCTTAATTGGTCGGGACTCAGTTTAATCGAGCGTTCCTGTTCTAATTTTTGGGCTAATTGATGACTGTTATATGTACGGGGTTCTTTTTTGAGGCATTCTTCCACAAACACTAAGTCCTCTTCTTTCCATTTGGCTTTTCCCCCTCTGCCTGGTCGTTCCCACAGACCTTCTAGACCAGATTTTTCCCATTTTTGCAAAACTTCTCTGACGGTCTGTGAAGTCCAATTTACATGAGCCGCTATTTTTTCGACGTACCAACCGTGTGCCTTTAACCGAATGACTTCGGCGGGCGTCTTTGACTTTCTGTGGTACATTTCCTGTTCTGAGGTTGAAGAGGGTTCTGTCTTGTTCATGAGTCAGGGATACCCTTAAGCGAGCTCCCATATGTTAATGACCTCGGTAGATTTCTTCTCTGTGTTCATTTATTTTCACCTACTTTGGTTGTTTCGTGCCTACCTACTTATCACCAGTAGGATATCGAATCTATCGGTAATTGCGCGTTTGTCGGAAGTAAGGGAAAACACGCATAATATAAATTCCGTGAGATCGCGGATGGCAGCGCTGCAGAAATAAAGCAAACTGATAGATAGGTTAAATAAAAATGAGCGAAATAAACAAGGTCGCTGGCAGTTTCAGAAGCTCTAAATCCCAGGGTGTATCTACCCCTAAACTCGCTTTTGGAGGGCGCAATATGTTGGCTTCTTTAAGGGAAACGGCTCGATCTCGGAATACGCAAATTCTCCATCCAAAAGCTTTGTATTCAAGGACTCCAGCATCAATAAAGGTGGATATTTTGTTTCCAGAATTTGGGCAGGGGCATCTGACTGTATCGAGAAATTTACCTCGGCACTTCAAAAATCGGCCTCGATCCTTATAGATGTTGACAAAGTTCGCACAACTTCTGACGGCAGCTCGGGCTAACTGCAATTAGGCTCTGTTATCCTCAGTACAGATTACCTCGATCCATACAAAAGTTAATTGCAAAAATCGCACAGTTATCAAATAAGCTTGATGAGATAACTCCGGGGTGTATCTACCAATAATGCCCTTAATGGAGTCTCCAATATGAGTTCTACGTTCGCTCAAGTTAACTCACAATCTTCTCTTGAAAACCG